>JBNMNM010000270.1:0-4630 GCA_051275585.1 bacterium
TTTAATTGCAAGATTTTTTACCTCAGAAGCAACTACAGCAAATCCTTTTCCTGCTTCTCCTGCTTTTGCTGCTTCAATTGCCGCATTTAATGATAAAAGATTTGTTTGTCGAGCAATTGCAAAAATAACTTCAGATACTTTAGCTATTTCTTCACTACTTTTTCCTAATTGTTCAATCACAGTATTTGTAGTGCTAGCAATTTGCACTGCTTGAGCCGCAACTTTTAGAGCATTATCTGAATTTTGTTCAATTTCATGGATACTTTCATTTAGCTTCTGAATTGCACTAACCAAAGCATTATTTTTTTCCTGAATCTCTTTTGATGATTCATTTGCTTGGTTTGCTTGTTCTGTAGATTCAATCGTATTAGCTTCCAATCCTGTAGAAATCAGTTTTAATTCTCCTGAAGAATTAGCAAGTTGCTCAGAACCGCTTTCTACTTTTTTTAAGACTTCTTTGAGACTTATCATAGTCTCATGTGTTTTTTGAACTGCAACTTTTTGTGCCGCCAGAGCATTTTTCTGACCAAGGTCAAAAACAATTGCGGTAATAAACGTTACCAGAAAAGGGCCTAATAGCCCTGTAATTAATGCTGGATTTTGTTCTTTTATTGGAATTATACTAGTTAATTTTATTCCTGTTAGCTTAGCAAAAATAAAATAAATTATGACGGAAAAGACAACTCCTGTCCAAATTAAAGCATATTTTCTTCCAAGCAAAAGAATAGACGTTAATGGAATGGTAACTAGCCAAAAAATGGAATGAGACTCAAGCCCCCCAGTTAAATAAGCTAAAAAACTAAAGTGCCAACTAAGCACCATCATAATTATATTACCAGTAATAGTAATCTGGCCTGTATTTTTAAAAATAAAAATAACAGATGTGACTACAATCAAAGCAATGATTAAACTTACGGTTAAAGCTGGTACTCCTAATAGTATCCATTTAATAACATTGATAAATAAAAATAGAATTCCAACAAGACACAAAATTACAACCAGTTTTGATTTTCGATAATCCTCAGCATCTTCAGCCATAAAATCAGGGATAAACCAATTAATTAGACCTGTTCTAGCCATCCAGTAACCTCCTCAGTTTTACTGTATAGTGTTGTCATATTATTTCACAAAAAATAATCTATATTAGACCCATATATGAAAAAAATTCAGATCTGAAGAAAAAATTACATATTTGGAAAACTTCTTTGTCAAAAATATTATAAGAGATAATACTTATATGATTGAATAAGTTTGCAAAAGCAAAAACTATGACTTTTTTGGACAAGTAGCTTGGGAATCGATTGAAAAATTTTATAAAGTCCTTCATAATTCTCAAAATCTGAAAGTTATTTTATGAATAAAAGGAGTTAGTAAATGAAATTGATTTCGTGGAATGTAAATGGAATTCGAGCCGCAGTAAAAAAAGGATTTTTAGATTTTATGGAGGAGCAAAATCCTGATGTTATTTGTTTACAAGAAGTTAAAGCGGAGGAAGAACAAGCAGCGTTAGAATTAAGTCAATATACATCTTATTGGAATTCCGCAGAGAAAAAAGGATATTCAGGAACAGCCATTTTAAGTAAAAAAGAAGCATTGAATTGTCGGTATGGTATTGGAAATGAAAAACATGATCAGGAAGGAAGAGTAATTACTCTTGAATTTGATGAATATTTTTTAGTTACAGTTTATACTCCAAATTCAAAAAGAGGACTTGAAAGGTTGGATTATCGACAAAATGAATGGGATGTTGATTTTTTAGCCTATGTAAAAGAACTAGAAGCGTCAAAACCTGTTGTTTTTTGTGGAGATTTAAATGTTGCACATCAAGACATTGATTTAGCTAATCCAAAAACAAACCATAAAAATGCTGGTTTTACTGATGAAGAGCGAAAAGGGATTAATAATATTATTGATGCAGGATTTATTGATACTTTCCGTGAATTTAATCAAGAAGGTGGGAATTATACGTGGTGGAGTTACATGAGGACTGCTAGAGATAGAAATATTGGTTGGAGAATTGACTATTTTTGTATTTCCTCTACGCTACGGCCTCAATTAAGAAGTGCTGCAATTTTGTCGAATGTAATGGGATCAGATCATTGTCCTATTTCAATAGAATTAGATTAGGTATTATCGTTTGCAAAAAGTTTTTTGGTTTAATTCAACGTGTGAAAATCAAATTGCACTACAGTTTCAAAAAGGAAGGTATGCCCCTTCTCGTTTGATTGGTCATTTAGAGGAGGATCTTTCTATTCTCCCTCTTTTTTATTCTTCTGAAAAAGATATTCTTCTAGTGCATCAAATTCCAACAAAATCATTTTGTGAACAGCTTCAAAAAATAGGAATTCGATTTCCTCATTTTGTGGAATTTAAATCTATATCTGATTTAAAAAATAAAAAAAATACTTTAGAAGCAATTCCTTGGGGTTGGAGTGAAGAAACAGCAATATTTGCAAAAAAACACTTCCACTTCCAACAAGAAATTCCATATAATCTTGAATTTTTTTCAAAAATAGTAAGTCATCAGTGGTTAGATGAATTTATTCATCTTCCTGATTCTAAAAAATTAGAATTCCAAGATAATTTTCTTGGAAAAGTTGTTAGTGATGTAGATGAAGTTGAACCTGCAATTGCACCTTTTTTTAAAGATGGATTTTCAAAAGTTGTTTTTAAAGCACCTCATGGAACATCAGGCCAAAATCAACTTCAAGTTTCTGATAAAGTATTATCAGATCGAGAAAAAGCTTGGTGTGTAAATACATTAAAAAGACAAAAACAGATTCTTATTGAACCTTGGTTTGATAAAATATTAGATTTCTCTTTTCAATTTATGATTCATCATGATGATGTTCAATTTATTGATTTTACTTGTTTTAAAACATCCTCAAGAGGCCAATTTTTAGGAAATTGGGTAGGGAGTTTTCATGAAGTTTTACCCGATTACTTGCAGTCATTTCAAGCAGAATTTCATGAGTTAGCAGAGGAATTAAGGCAGTATATAAAAACAAAAACAGTAGGACAAAAAATGAATACTCACTGGGGAGTTGATGGATTCATTTATCAAGATAAAGATGAAATTAAAATTCGTCCTATTGTGGAAGTAAATCCACGTTATACTATGGGAGCAATCTCTATTTCCTTAAAGCAATATTTGGCAAAAGGTATCAAAGGATCTTGGAGGATTTTGAATTTAAAAGAGGTTAAATCATGGGGATTTTCTTCTTTTGTTGATTTTGTTCTTTTTTTAGAAAAAGAATACTCTTTAGAAATTGGATTTGATGGGCTTTTAAAAAAAGGAATACTTTGCACAAATGATCCTCAACAAGCACAATCTTTTCTAAGTTGCTTATTTGTTGGTGATAGTATTCACTTTTTAAATGAGATGAAAATTAAGTAGAAGAAGTTGTTTGTATAGGATTCCATTGATGAATAAATAAATTTTCACCTAATTTCTTTTCAGCTTTTTTTTGAGTTCTTCTTCTTGGATTAATTAAATGTTTTTCTTTGCAATGAATAAGCATTGGAAAATCAGTGGAACTATCAGAATAACCATAATCCCATAGCTGTGTTGTTACTCCTGCACGATACGCCATCTGAATTTTATTTTGCCCAAAACAATGTTGCTTTAGTATACAACCACCCAAATACATTCCTTCAATTGAACCTATTGCTTGTACTTTAACCTCAGAAGGCAGGATTTTATGAAGAATCTTTTTTAAAAGCCGAACTGAGGAACCACTAAGAACTACAATTTGATGTCCTTTCTCTGCATGCCATTGTAATTTTTGAATTGCTTCTTGAAATGCTGATCCATTGATTGGAGGCTCAAAGTATAAATCTACAAAACAATAAAATTGTTGCATCAATTTTCGAGGTGTCAAGCCTACAGTTGCGAACCAAGAGAAAAAAGAAATCCCAATATGTCGTGTTAGTGAGTGTAAAAGAAGAAAAATCGCAATTGGAGAGAATAAAAGGGCAAAAGCTAACCTTATTTTGTTTCGTTTTAGTAAAAATTTGATAAAGGTAACTGATGTTTCAGTGTTTACAATGGTGTGGTCAAAGTCGAAAACTGCGATTTTTTGTTTTTCCATAAGTAATAAAATCAATCTTCAAAAAACCTAAATCTTGAATTTGTGATAGGAGATTAATGTATAAATTAGTCTTTTTTGTGCCAAAGAGCCATCTTGAAGTTGTAAAACAGGCCGTATTTCAAAAGGGTGCTGGTCACTATAAAGGATATGATCGTTGTTCTTGGGAGACTCTAGGCAATGGCCAATTTCGTCCGCTTGAAAGTAGTAATCCCTTTATAGGAAAGCAAGGAGAAATTGAAAATGTTGAAGAATTTCGTGTAGAAATGATCTGTAAAGATCATTTAATTTATGATGTTGTAAAAGAATTAATTCATGTCCATCCATATGAAGAACCTGGATATAGTGTTTTTCCAATTCTTACTTTTGATGATCTTACAAAATAATATGGAATGAAAAAGGGACTTTTTAGTTAATTATTTTTATTTAAATGGTAATTCTATGACCTAATTTAGGAATTATCTTTTTAGCATATTTTGCTTTAATGAAAATTGCTTTTATTTAAGAGATCTGATGAAAAAACTAGTAAGAATCAGGGGAAT
>JBNMNM010000271.1:0-4626 GCA_051275585.1 bacterium
GTTCCTTAGTTACTAGTTGTTAAGTTGCTGAGAGGGATATTGATCAATAATAAACTCTCTCATAAACTTTCCTTTTGATGTATTACTCCATAATTTTTGATAAAGTTCTTTTGGAATTTCTTGGTAGCAATAAATCTTTCCACTATTAAAGACTACTTCCATTTCTTGAGTATTAGTTGAGGTAGAGGTTTTTTAGGTGGAGTTTATATTAAAAAATATAGGTTCGCTAGATTAGTTTTATCATTTTAAAGCTATAAAAAAAGGAATGAACCTAAATCCATTCCTTTTTCTAATTATTCTAAAACAACCAATTACTTAGATCGATTATTTACAATATGAACAAATGATCGAGATTTTAACTCATCAATTGTAATTCCTGTTGCTTCTGCTTCTGCTTCAGTGATCGCACCACAAGCAATTCCTCTTAAAAAGAAATTTAAAAGTCCTTGTCCTGTTGCAGCATCATCAAAAGTATTTCCAACTAAAGTAGCTTGTGCTGCTTTACCAACAAATGCATTTAAACGTTTTGACGCATCTGCTAATCCAGTTAGGAAGAAAGTATAAACTGCTGCATATCGAATTGGAAGTTGAGCAGGATTTAGATCCCAACCTTGATAGTATGCATGTTTAAGAGAATGCATAATGTTATCAAAATGTAACTTCCAAGCTGAATGAACAATTCTTTGATTCTCTACAACTTGTTGTGGAGTTAAAGGAGCATCAGGTTTTGCTTTGTATGGAGGAATTGGCATGATTGTGGTTGCACCATCTGATAGAGTGATTCCACTTCCAGCCGTAGCAACTTGAAGTACGTGACGAGCAAAATCACACGAAGGATGTGTGTGAGTTTGGTACGCAGCAGTAATATTACAAGAAGCTGTATAATCGTAAGTTCCAAAAATAGCTGATCGACATCGACCATTTGCAGCTTTAACTAAAAGAGGAACAGTGTTCTCTCCTTTGTTATTGATGATTGATTGAGTAGTTTCAATCATGATCTCAAGTTGAAGAGATCCTTTTTCGTAACCACATTTTTCTTCAATTTGATCAAGAAGATTAGCAAGGGCTGTAACTTGCTCAGGAATGGTTACTTTTGGAAGAGTAATTACAAAATTATTTGGAGTTTTTCCGCCAGTTAATTCAGCAAGACGAGTTAAGAAAAGATCAAGAGTTCGTACTGATCTTTCTCGACATTCTTCAGTAAAGGTTTTAATTCGAATTCCAAGAAATGGAGGAAGTCCACCTTCTTTCATTCCTTTTGCAACTTCTTCTGCTGTACGAATAGCATCTTTATCTTCTTCTTCATCTGGACGGTTTCCGTAACCATCTTCGAAATCAATCCGACTATCTTCAACTGCTTCTTTAGCAAGTTTATTAAGAACTCGCTTATGAATAGTATATGCTAACCAACCAACATAGAATGATTGTTTTACAGCGGATTCATCAGCTTCAATTGCAGCTGCAAGGGCTTGAACGTCTTCGTCTGCATTTGGAAGAGCTTCAGAACCTTCTAATCCTAAAGTTTTAGCAAAAATTGCAAAGTTAGGTGCATAAGCATCAAGAGATCTTTTAGAAAGCATCCCTAGTTTATCAGCTAGAGTAGATTTAAAAAGGTTTGCTCCACCATATACAGTATGAACTTGTTGTCGTGCAGATGAATCACCTGGGTATTGTGTGTTATATGCAGAATTTGCACTTGCTAATTCATTTAAAACAGTTTGTGTATTTTCGCCTGTTAAAGATAACTTCATCAATTCTCCTAAAAAATTAGTCTAGAACTAAAATCTTTTTTGATCTCTGTACTAAAAAAAGTAACTTTGCTCTTAAAAGCTAAGGCTGTTATTATTGGAAAATGCTCGCTAAATCAAGTATTTTGAGGAAGTTCAAAAACTCTTTTTTGAATTCACCTTTTTTTGTTTCCTCTTATAGACAAAAATATTGACTTAACGTTCTTTCTTTTTTGCCTCAAAACTAGGCTCTGATTGAAAAGGAATATCCTCTAACTCAGGCATTAGTGCTTGTCCCACACTAGGTTCAATATTGATATTGTATGTTGGAGAAGCAAAAGCTCTTTCCTCTTCAACAAAAACCGATTTCAATTTAACAAGCCCTACTAAACTAAATAAATCCTGAATGTTTGAGAAAAATTAGAAATTACAACTATTTTTGCTAAAACAAATAAGGTTTTTTTCTGTTCTTTATTTGAAAATAAACAAGTGGATAAAAAATCTGCAACCATAATTTTATAGATAAATTAAGAATAGTATTATTGCCAAAAAAGACAAAAACAACTAATTGCTTACTCCATAGAATATTTATAGAAACACCTTTATATAAGTAAAGAACGTATTTAAATTTTATAAAAAATTATTATGGCAAAGTGGAATTATACAGAAGGACTACACTCTATTGGTAATGGCGTGTTTGCATACTTACAACCAGATGGTTCTTGGGGGTGGAATAATGCAGGTTTAATTGAAGATAGTGGACATTCAATGCTTGTAGATACTTTGTTTGATTTAAAGCAAACAGGGAAAATGTTACGACAAATGAGAGCAACTACAAGTTCTGCTAGAAACATTCAAGCAGTTATAAATACTCATGCAAATGGAGACCATTGCTGGGGAAACCAACTTGTTAGTGGTGCTGAAATTATTTCATCTCGTAAAGGTGCTTTAGAAATGGAGGAGTTTCGTCCTGAAACAATGGCGAAACTGATGAAAATTGCTCGTATCCTTGATGCATCAGGGAATGTTGGTAAAGTCATCACTCAAATTCTAAAAAAATTAGGTTTAAGTCAATTTGATGTTATTCGAGAAGCCGCACCTTTTGTTTTAGAAGCATTTCAGGATTTTGACTTCAATGGAATTCGCCTTGTATCTCCTACAAAAACCTTTGATGATCAATTAGATATCCATGTTGGAAATAAAATGGTTCGTCTTCTTGAAGTAGGCCCTGCTCATACACATGGAGATATATTAGTTCATGTTCCTGATGATCGAGTAATTTTTACAGGAGATATTTTATTTATTGGTGGACACCCTATTGTATGGGCTGGCCCTGTATCAAATTGGATTAAAGCCTGTAATTTAATGCTTGAGATGGATGTAGAAAGCGTTGTTCCTGGTCATGGCCCTGTCACAGATAAAGATGGAGTTAAACAAGTTCGTGATTATCTACAGTATATTCACGATGAAGCAAAAAAACGCTATCTTTCAGGGATGTGTGTAGAAGAAGCTGTTCGTGATATTACTTTTGAAGATTATGATTCATGGGGAGAGTCCGAGCGAATTGCAGTAAACCTCAGAACACTTTACCGAGAATTCTCAGGAGATTGTAGTAAACCTAATATTATGGTTCTTTTTGCAGAAATGTCTAAGCTGTGGAAAGACCGAAAAAAGTTTAAAGTTTAGATTAAATTGAAACTTTTTTCTTGCTGAGAAAAAAAGAAAAATATAATAAACATCAACATTTATTATTATTTCTAATATCACGTTTTTTAGAGTAACCTTTTGAATACTCGATTTAATTTTCAGCTTGCACTTACAACAGCACTTCAATTCTATGAGTTTTGTGGAGATCTAACACTACTTTTAGATATCTGGGGTGTTGATTATCATGATGATGTAGAAGGTGTTGAAAAGGCTGTTTTTATTTGTGAAGACGAATTTTTAAGTATTACGGCCTTTCGTCAATTTGAAAATCAAGCAATCTACACTTTACCATTAATTTTAAGTATATCAATTAATGGTAATGCTCCAAATAATTGGGATCATGACTATATTGCAAACACCTATATTCCTGAACTATCACAAAAAATATCTTCTACGTTCTCAGTCAAAGTTCATGTTCTTACCATTCAAGAACATGGACAACACTACCTAAGCTCAGAACAGAGTATCTTCAATCCCTAAACAAAGTACTTTTGAAATTCAGAGAAATTGTTTTTGTGGTTTAATATCGCAAAAACTACTTTTTCAAAACATCCTTGAAAATTTGCTTGAAAGTGTTGTGAGAAATAACCTGCAATATCTTCTGCTTTATTCTGAAAAACACCACATCCCCATGCACCTAGAACAAGATGATCAGCTTCGTAAATATTTTCTTTTGACAAAATAGTACGGTCGTGCTTTACTCTTTCTTAACATAAACAATTTTCAGAGTTTATTTTATGAACAAGGGTGAAGAGACTCGAATGGCTATTTTAAATTCAGCCTTATCATTAGCTGAAAGCCTAGGGTTGGAAGGAATTACCATTGGAAAATTAGCAAAAGAGGTTGGACTTTCAAAAAGTGGACTTTTTGCTCATTTTGAATCAAAGGAAGGTTTACAAGTTCAAATTTTGCAAGAAATCAGTTCTCGATTTACTCAGGATGTTGTTCAACCATCACTAAGAATGCCTAGAGGAATTCCACGACTTCAAGAACTATTTTTTCGTTGGATTGCAGAACTAGATTACCATGAAGCATCAGGTCGCTGTCTAATTATGCATGGAACGGCTGAGTTTGATGATCGTCCTGGAGTTGTCCGTGATGAGTTAGTTGGTCTACAACAACAATTATCAAGAACCATTTTAAGAATTTTACAAACAACGGTTGATGAAGGTCACTTGCATGCTGACTTAGA
>JBNMNM010000272.1:0-4591 GCA_051275585.1 bacterium
CATCAATACTTTCAATTACTTTTGTTAAGATTTTTCGGTATGTGACTGTATCATCAACAATCATTACTTTTATATTTTCATTTCCAACCATATTATAACCCAAAAGTATTATTCAATGTAGCCATCTTCGCCATACTCAAAACAAACATTTAGCAGTCGTTCCATTGATAAAATAATAATCAATTGCTGTTCAGTTTGAATTACTCCTGAAACTAAATCCTTCTTTACCCCTGTTAAATTTGGTGGTGGTGGTAAAATCTTACTAGGACTCACTTCAATCACCTCTCCTATTTTGTCCACGACTATAGCAAGAGGGTCTTTTGTTGCAATATTTGTTTTGATTAATTTCCGTTTTCGAAGGACTTCTAATTCGCTTTCAGTCTTTAAAATAATAATTCTGCAATCATTTTGTTCCACAGTAATTGTTTTTCCTAAGAAAACACCAGGATCCATAATAGTTACAACTTGTCCTCGCAAGTTCATTAAGCCACGAAAAAAATTCGGTGCTTCAGGAACACTTGTTACCTCATGAAGTCTTCCAATTTCCTTAGTAAGTAGAATATCAATTCCAAAAACTTCAGAACCTATATAAAAGGTCGCTAATTGCACTATACTCTCCTTTTTCTTTTTAACCTTTGCGAGTAAAAATCTACATTTTAACTAAAAAAATAGAGATAATAATGAACTATCTTCTGTTAAAAAACATCAATTAATATATTTATCTAAACATGTGACAATTTTTTCTTTATTTAGTTTTACAAGCCAATCATTAAATCCAGCTTTTTTACCTGCTTGAATTTGAGTCTCATCGTTAAATGAAGTTAATGCAATTACTGGTAAATCTTTCCATTTATCTTGTGCCCGAATTGATCGAATTAGTCCCCAACCATCCATATTTGGCATTTCAATATCAGAAAGCACAACATCAAATGTTTTTTCATTTAATAACTCTAGAGCCTTAACACCATCAATTGCCGTTGTTACGGTATATCCTATTGATGTCAAATATTCTCGGACTAATGTTAGGAAAAAAGGAGTATCTTCAACAAGAAGAATTGATGATTTTTTATTTGCCTTTTTAACTAATTTTCTAGGCCCAATACTTTCTGGTTCACCTGCCTCTAAAATAGCATATAAGTCAACTAGCAATGTAATTCTACCATTGATTAGAGTTGAACCTAAAATTCCTTTTCCTCTAATTCCACCTTCACCAACTTCAACAACTAAATTTTGAGTATCAATTACTCGATTAATTAAAAGCCCTACAGAAGATTTTGTTTCTTTTGGAATAATAATGCTTGGAGTACTACTATACTCTTGCGGTTTTTGAACGGGAAGATAATCAGCTAATCGTAAGATTCTCATTTGCTTCCCACGATACTCAATATATTCTTTTTCACCAACATGTTGAATTTTTGAAATATCAATTTCATCTACACGTTGAATCATAGGAACAGTAATCGCATATTGTTCTTCAGTCGCATTATCAAAAATTAATAATGATTGCTCTTCTGCTTTTACTTCTTTTGAAGAATCCAACATTTCAATTTTTCTTTGAACTCGTTCAGAAAAAAGAAGTTGGTTCTTTAATACAAAACCTTGAACATCTAGAATTAGAGCAATCGAACCATCACCTAAAATCGTTGCTCCTGAAAAGCTTTGTAAATGTTTTAGATATTCAGGCATTGGTTTTACAACAATTTCTTCACTACCTAGGATTGAATCAACAATAATTCCAACTTTATTACTACCAACATTAACAATAAGAATTCTCATCGCTTCTTTAGAATTACGACGACGATCTCCATATTGCGAAATGATGGAACTTGCTCCTTTTACATTATTACTAGAGACCGATAACCTTCGATCCACAACAGAAGAATTGTCTCTCTTAGCACCTAAAATAGGAATATTAAGTCCTTTAGATAAAGGAATCAATGGAACAAGACTTCCACGAAGTTGAAGAACATCCTTATCTTGTACACGACCCAGCATTTTTTCATACTCTGCTGGTTTCAACATCACAAGTTCTTCAAGATTAATTTGTGGAACTGCAAATCTCTCTCCTTGCGACTGAACAATTAAGCATGAAACAATTGCCATTGTAAGAGGAAGAGACATTTGAATAGTTGTTCCTTCACCAACAACAGAATTTAGATCAACAGTTCCTCCAATTCGCTCAATATTAGAACGAACAACATCCATTCCAACTCCTCGTCCAGAGACAGAAGAAACTTGTTCTACAGTAGAAAATCCTGGTAAAAATACTAATTTAACTCGTTCTTGGTCTGTGAGCTTATCAACAGCTTCTTGAGTAATAACCCCTTTTTCAATTGCTTTTCTTGAAATAATATCAGGATTAATTCCTTGCCCATCATCCTTTACTTGAATAATAACTTGGCCACTTTCATGATAAGCTTTTAAGTGCAGTGTTCCTTGTGGAGGCTTACCACACTCTTTTCTTTTTTCAATGGATTCAATTCCATGATCTGCTGTATTTCGAATAATATGAGTAAGTGGATCTGATAATGATTCAATTACAGTTTTATCAAGCTCAACCTCATTACCCGATGTAACTAATTCTATTTTTTTTCCTAACTGGGAACCTAGTTCACGAATTAAACGAGGAAACTTACCAAAAACAACAGACACAGGTTGCATTCTGGTATTTAGAATTTCTTCTTGAAGTTCTGTTGTTACCAAGTTCAGTGACTGCAAAACAGCACTCATTCCTGGGAATTTTTTAACCTCTTGTTCTGTAATTCTTAAGATTTGGTTCCGAGCAAGTACTAATTCACCGGCTAAATCAACTAATTTATTTAATTTGCCAACACTCACTCGAATACTTTCATCAATTTTTGCTCTAGATTTTTCAGTAGAATCAACTTGAGTTTGTTTAGATGCTACAGGAGCATTGCTTATTATTTCTTTTGGCTTAGTCTCTTGAGTATTTGCTTTTAATATAGAAGTAGTTTCTACAGGAACTTTGTCTACTTTTTTCTCTTCTAAAATAGGCTTAACTTTATTTATTTTTTCAACTTTTGGAACTTCTTTTTTAATTTCTTGAACTTCTTTTACTTCTGCATTATCAAAACTAATAGAGTCTTCTAGTACTCTTTGAGCATTTCCAACAATAATTCCTGTTTCTTTAGTAATTCCTTGCGAAATATTTTTAAGCTCACCAGTTTGAATTTTTGCTTTAATTTCATCTAAATTAATATGACAAACTTGTTCCTTTGGAACACCTAATCCATTAATGGCTAAAATAGGATCCATAATGGTCGAAAATAGAAAAACAAACTCTAACTCTCCATCAACACAAGTTTCTAGAGTTACTGCATTTTCAATATCAAGATAGGAATCAATAAAATGCCCGATTGTTTCCAGTTCTGTAATAAACTTTGATGGTGTTTTTCCTTTGTAAATTAAATCCTGCTTTAGAGAGACGGATACAGCATAAATATTTCGTCCTCCTTTACTCGCCGCAGTCAGCTCTTTTTCCGAAATTGAAAACTTTTTGACTCGTTTTTCTTTTGGATCAAGAGAAGAGCCTTGAACTTCAATAACACTACTTTCTTTAGCAGAATTTCCTGAGCCTAACTGTTCAATAAGTGTAACTTCTTTTTCTATCTCAATTTCATGAGAAAATGATGTATCATCTAACATTTGAATTAGAAGATCTAACCCCGCAAGAAGAGCATCAATATGTACAAGAGTTAAAACAATTTTTGACGACCTTGCAAGTGACATCAAATTTTCCATAACATGCGATAAGGCACTAATTTTTTCTAAACCAAAAAAACCCGCACCACCTTTAATACTATGCACACTTCGAAATAATCGGTTGATGATATCCATATCACCAGGTGTTTTTTCTAGTGCAAGTAAATCAGGCTCAATGGTCGATAGATGTTCACGGGCTTCTTCAATAAAGCCATTTAGCATATCGTCATCATTCATCACTCAGATCTCCCTTCTACAACGAACTGCTCTGTCAAACGAAACAGTTTAAAAACTTTAATGATGGTTTCGTTGCAACCATGCACTTCAAATGCCTTTCCTGTAGCCTTTGTTTTTTTTAACAAACCAACAATTAAGTTGATTCCAATCGAATCTAAAGTATCAACTTGAGAACAATCAAAAATTAACTTATCCCATGAATCATCACTATCTAAATGATCAATTAAAGTATCTCGCATCTCAGGAACATTTGAAGCAACTACTTGAACATGTGGTTCACAAATTAAAATAGAACCATCTTTTTTAAAGTTAATCATCCTTAAAACCTTCAGTTAATGAATAATAAAATGTCATTAAACAATACAGCTAAATCCAAAAATAAACGTGTCTGATAAAAGCTGTTAAACTCTAATTAGTTTTTGTTGAAAAGAGAAGCCACAATCTTTATATTACTATGATTTCTCATAAAATTATACTTTTCAAATACATCCAAATTTAAATCTGTTATTACTGACATTGAGCAGGTATAAATTTTAAAAAAATATTTAATATATATCTGATTTTATTGCCTTTTTATATTTACGAGGGAATTAGTAAAAATATGTATCAACATCAATTCCATTTTTAATGT
>JBNMNM010000273.1:0-4580 GCA_051275585.1 bacterium
AGGTGAAAGACAGCTCATTTACTACGCTTTTTAGTTGTTCTAATTGTTCATCTTTGTAAGTTGCAGAAACAAAAAACACTTGCTGACACGAATTAAACAAATCACTCAGTATTTCGCTATCTCTTCCAACAACTTGCTCTGTTTCGCATATAGAATTGGGAAACACTATGTCTTTATATTGTAGCTCTAACCGTTCCAGTTCTGCTTTTTCTTCAATCTCTTTTTGCTGTTGCTTTGTTTTGGTATCTTTCTCCTTATTTTTTTTACCAGCTTTAGGTTGCAACTCTAATTGTTCACTTTTTTCATTTTCAGGCTGTAGCTCTACCTGTTCAATTTTTTTGTCGAAATTTTCATCTTCATTTAGACTTTCATTTTTTAGACTTCTATATTTGTCTTCAATTTCAATTACTTTTTCCCTATCAATTGCAATCCCTGTTTCTTTTGAATAGCAACTGGATACTCTTGTTGACACGTCCACCAATGAACCCATTTTTTCAGTTAGCATTTTTTCCACTTTATTTTCTTTTACCACTTGTCCTTCTGCTTTTTGGAAATATGGTTGGAAATAGAGTTGGTGAAGTTGCTCGAGCTTCTCTTTTTTTATGTCAGGAAAGGCAATAGCAAGCTCGTCTATCCCATCTAGTGGATTCATCAGCATGTAATCAAATACAACATCTTTAAAACTCTTTTTCTTTTCAATCTTTGAGTACGTAACCCCTTTATCTTCAAAACTTTTTGTTGATACATAACCTAAGTTTTTATAATTAACCTCTTCGTACCCCTTTAAACTCCCATTATCTAGCAACTCTTCAGTATGATAAAATTCTCTATTTACAACCTCTTTAATTCCTGTAAATCGTTCTCCAACACGGAAAAAACCTTTCTTGATACATTTTGAACATGAAAGATGCTCAACTTTATTTTGTTGTATTTTAGATAGTGATTTAGGGCATGATTTTAACTCGAAATATTCACCATTCTTTGTGTTTCTTGTTGTGAATTTTTGCCCTAAACTTTGCGTGAACACTAAAGATTCCAGATACTTGTCTGCTTCATCAATAATTAGTAACCTTGTACCTTTTAGTGACTGAATAAGACTTCTTTTCTCGATCGTGTCACCTTTTCTTTGTAAATAACTAAAGTGCGTAAAAACGAAAGGAGCATATTCAAGCCCTGTTTTTTTTTCGTCTGGACTTTTACATTCATAAAGTGAATTATTCTCGACACTTAACTCGTAATCGCTAGCATTAAAATCAAGCTCAATGCCTTCAAGATCAAGTTTCTTTATTTGTTCCTGTAGGTCTTCAATAAATGATTCTAAAGTTGTCTTATTTGTTGTTACATAAATAAATTTTTTTCCATTTTGGATACAGTCTAAAGCAATTATTATTGAGGAGTAAGTTTTCCCTGTACCTGTACCAGACTCAAATACAACACACTTATTCCCCTGCTCAATTGATAATTGATATAAGTCTAAAAGTTCTTTAGTTTCAGGATTCAACCCACTGATTATGCGTTCTCTATTTCGTGTTATTTCTTCTGCTGATAACTCATTCCGCTTTTGCCTTGCTGTTTTTTCAGTTACTAACCCTTTAACCGCAATGATATTCCATGTTTTTCTATCATAAGTTATTCCACCATCTACTACTGTTAGAGCATTCTTTTTAAGCTTATATTTTGACTCAAGATATTGAATCCGTTCGTCTTTATCAAGACGTCGCCACTCTTTATCGGTTAATTTGAGAATATTATTTCCACCAATGCCTAAATAATACGAGCTAGGGATTTCAAAAAGTGCTTTCCCTTGTGTTTCTATTTGTTTGAAATTGGGATTGAATGTTTTAGAACAATTCTGAATAGCCTCTTTAATAGTAGTATCTAAATAGTCTTCCCTTGCTTGTGATTTTTCCCTGTTTGCTAGTGCTGATTGCAGAAATATCGCTTTCATTTGGGAAGGATTTTTATTTGTCCAGAATGCTAATTGACCCATTAACGCCATATCAGCACTTGACCAGTCGTCCCCATGTTGTGAAATATCACCATTAAATAACGAAAAGAATTTATGCCCCTGCCTTGACTTCTTAATTTTTTCTAGTAGTTCGTTATCTGATAAACACAGAGAAGAAAGGGTGTTATTTAAAGTTGGAGTGTTTGTTGAGGGGATGATAGTCGTTGCTATTTCTTTCTTTTGTGTTCCAATAAAAGAACTGTGATACCAGTCAATCGCTTCCTGATCCTCCTTAATTTCGGCAATATCACTAATTCTATTTCCTGTTATCGTGAAATAACGAGCATGATCATATATTTCAAAATGACCCTTCCTTTTTCTTCCTTTGGGTAAAACTCCTTTTAAAATAATCCTAAGACCTTTGCCACTAGGGCTTATCTCAGTATAGGAACCACAATTATTAATAATTTCTTGAGCCGTCTTATTTGGTTTTCCATCAATAAAACAATCATCAATATCAATTCCTACATATTGGTCATTTTTTGTAAATTGAATACCAATACCATAGGTTGCAACGGTCTTTAGAACTCCTTTATACTCATGAACACCAACTTTATTTTTGTTCTGTTCATGCCATAACAAAGCGATATCATGACTCGACCATGTATTTTTGTTGGTGCATGAAGAGTTTTTATTAGATGTTTGTGGTTGGCGTGGTGGTTTAGTCCATTTTTTAGACTTGCCTAGTTCAAACTGGGCAAACCAATTGACCCATTGGTCGAGGTCTTTTAGTTCTTGAGGGATATTGTCAGAATCAATATCTTTGCTGAAATTAGGTAAAGCAGGTTTTTCGAGGGATTGATCTATGCTTTCTTTAATTGGTGCATTCATGATCTTGTCTCATTTGTCTGAGAGCAAGCAAAGCAGGTATGAAACGGTCTAAAAGTGAAAAAAAAATTAGCCTAATTAATAGCCTAATTATTAGCCTAATTATCAAGTTGTTTTTTTAGCTGTTGCATTTTTTCTGGAACGCTAATAAAAGTATGTTTACAGGTTTGTAAACAAAAATCTGAATTAAGACGCAACAACCGAATTTTTCACTTTTTAGACATTGGTAAAAGACAAAATTTTCTTTTTGTGTTAGTTTGTACAGATAAAGAAAACGACATCTATATATCATCCGTTTTAAACCAGCTAGTGAATGTCGCCAAACAATCACTTTGCTTGCAGTGATTAGATTCAAGTGATTTCTAAGGTCACTCAAAAAGTATTATTGAACTTAATAGAATCAAGGCTTGAGCATAATTTGCTTTAGCCTTTTTTTTTGATCTTTTTTCGATTGGGCTTTAAAACAATTCATTTATATATTCCTATCCTATAAGCATTGCAAGTGTTCTAGCCAAATCAATCTAAAAATCAATATCAAAACTAAACCTCTATTCAAACTAGTTTGTATTTTTTTGCTTGATTTTGTCATAAACCGCTATGGATTGTTGAAAACTGCCATTTCTACCTTTCATTGTCACTTTTGTCATATATATATGAATAGCCGTCTATTCCTACTTCCTATACTTCTGAATATGGAAATTCTCAATAGGAATAAATTTTGTTGAAAAGAAATTTCGAGAATATTCGACCTTTCTGTATTCGCTACCAAGCTTATTGCTTAGTTCCATCAATTCAACATGATCACCTTCCAAACTGTTTAGTTTGGCCATTATTTTCGTTTCATGAGGAAAAAGTTCGCAATCTGCGAAATAGTGCATCAAAAGATTTTTCTCACCTTCTGGCATATCTTCTAATGACGTAAAAGTCCCACTTCCGTTTTTATGATCTTCCCATAAACCTTCATTGCCAACCATGTTTCCAATTACATGTTTTCTTAGTTTTAAATTTTGATCATTCATTTTATTTCTCGTTTTTATTGGTTTAGTTTTAATAAAGTTGCTCAAAAAGAGCCGTTTTTTAGCTTTTTGGCCGTCCACCTAGTTTAGGTAGGGTTTTTTCGAGTATTTGAATTAACACCTGAACCTTGGCTATCCCTTGCTTTGCGGACTCTTTTTCGAGTCGTTTGGATAGGTTTAAAGGTAGGTTAAACCCTAACCTTTGTAGCCATTCTCCAGTGCGTTTCGATTTGAACACACCTTTTGCTCTGTAATCTTCCATTTAAGCCCATGTCTTTTTGGTTAGTAAAAACTCGTTTAAGATACTGATAATGCTAACATAGTTTTTTAAGTTGGTAATCTAAATTACGAACTATTTATACAAAAACTTTAGCTGTACAAATAGGATGTACAATTGTTCATCTCTTATGTCGTTTGTGTAACGAGCGTTTGACAAATGACAAATAGTAGTAAATACTCTGATTATGAGTTGAAAAACAACCAATAGGAAAAATGAGGGTATTATGGATTATGTAGCCTATTATCGAGTATCGACAAAACAACAAGGGCATTCTGGACTTGGACTTGAAGGTCAAACCGAAACGGTTAAAAAGTTTGTTGATGGAAAAGGAACTATTATTGCTGAATTTACAGAAATTGAAAGTGGATCTAAAAATGATCGTAAAGAACTGGACAAGGCTCTTGCACTAGCCAAGGAAAAAAATTGCACTCTAATTATTGCTAAATTA
>JBNMNM010000274.1:0-4567 GCA_051275585.1 bacterium
TTCCGCTTTCGCGAAAAGTATTTTCAACTTTTTTAACCCGATTGTGGAAAACCGTAAGACAGCTATCTCTTAGTTGTTTAGTTTTAGGAATTGCATACACATATTCTATGAACCACCCTAAATAAACAATTAATGATAACCAAAATAATAATAAATAGAGTTGCTAGTTATAGAGAATCAGTCCTTTTAGAAACTGATAAAAAAACAAACCTTATTTATGGATTAAATGGAACAGGAAAAAGTACTCTATCAAATTTTTTATCTAATCAAACAGAACAAAGATTTAAAAATTGTGTAATCGAAGGGCTTAAAGGAAATGATGAAATACTAGTTTATAATCAATCGTTTATTCAAGAAAATTTCTTTGAACCAGAAAATTTAAAAGGAATATTTACATTATCAAAAAAGAATAAAGATGCAGAAACTAAGATTGCTATTGCAGAAAAAGCAATAAAATTAGTTAATGAAAAGAAAGAATTAAACGAAAAAAAGCTTCAAAAGGGAAAAGTAGATTATATAAACAAACGTGAAGCTGCTAAAAATAAAATTTGGCAAATAAAGAGAAAATATAGTGGAGGCGATAGGGTTCTCGAATTTTGTTTAGATGGATATAAAAGTGATGGACTTAAGTTACTCTCATATTTGGAATCGTTACCTAAACCACCAAACCAACCAACTATTAATATTGAATCTATAAAAGATGAAGTTCAAGCAATCTCAGGCGAAAATGCTCAAAAATATGATATATTAAATTCAGTACAATTTTCTGCTCAGCAAATTGAAAACAAAATTCTTCTAAAAAAAGAAATTGTCGGTAATGAGAATAGTACCGTTTCCAATTTAATAAATACACTCAAAAACTCTGATTGGGTAAGAGAAGGTTTAAAGTATGTTACCGAAGAAATTAAAAACAAAAATGAATCTTGCCCTTTTTGTCAAGAAAAAACAATTTCTGAAAGTTTAATTTTAAACATTGAAGATTACTTTGATGAATCTTACGAAGCAGATATTAGCTTATTAAAATCATATCAAGAAATATATTCAACTGAAATTCAATCTATAGCATCAAAATCTATTTTTGAGGAGAATCCAAAATTTGAACCATTTAAAAAGGACTTTGAATTAAGTTATAGTTATTTTAAAAAAATAATTGAACGCAATTTAGAGCTTATTGAAAATAAAATTAAATCACCAAGTAGCCCAGTCAATCTTGAAAGTTCTATAACTTCTTTAGAAGACTTAAACAAAATAATTACTAGTATTAATACTAGTATCAATGAACACAATTCAAAAATTAACCAGAAGCAAATAGCATTTAATAAAATAAAAATAAATTTTTGGGACATAATGCGCTGGGATTATGATCAAACAATCAGTTCTTTAATAACAGAAAAGATGACTTCCTTAAAAAATATTAAAATAATTAATAAGGAAATTACTGATTTAACAAATGAAAATCTAAAACAACGCAAAATCATTATTAAACAACAAAAAGAAACAGTAAATATTAATGAAGCAATTCTAAATATAAATAATGGATTAATTGATTTAGGTATAGAAGATTTTAAAATTAAAAATCACACTGAAAATCTTTACAAGATAGTTCGAGAGAGTAATGACAATAGAATTTTCCATTCACTAAGCGAAGGAGAAAAAATGATAATCAGTTTCTTATATTTTATTGAATTATGTAGAGGAAAGAAAGATGTAACTGAAGCAGAGAAAAATAAAATAGTTGTAATAGATGATCCAATTTCAAGCTTATCACATATTTACGTTTTTAATATTGGAAGGCTAATACATAATGAATTTTTAAGAAGCAAAAATTATGAGCAAGTCTTTTTACTTACACACAGCTTGTATTTCTTCTACGAAATGACAGATACAAATAAGGATAGACGAAAAGAAACTCAAAAACTATTTAGAATTCGAAAAAATTCATCAGGAAGTAAAATACTCGAAATGAAATACGAAGAAATTCAAAATGATTATCATTCGTATTGGTCAGTTATTAAAGATGAACAACAAAATCCAGCTTTGATTGCTAATTGTATGAGAAATATTATTGAATATTTTTTCAACTTTGTTGAGAAAAAAGATTTGAATAATGTCTTTCAAAAACCTTCAATGCAGGAAAATAGATTTCAATCATTTTGTAGATATATAAATCGGGAATCACATTCTTTAGGGCAAAACATTTTTGATATTAAGGAATTTCATTTTGATAATTTTAGAGATGCATTCAGATTAGTCTTTATAGAAAATGGATATGAAGAACACTATAAAAAAATGATGAAATAAACTATTAGCAATTTTATAAAACAACGATTAAGTCCTAAAAAAAATGAACGAAATTAAATGCCCTAATTGTGAAGAGGCCTTCAAAGTAGATGAAGCAGGTTTTGCTGATATTGTGAAGCAAGTTCGTGATCATCAATTTGAGGAAGAACTAAATAACCGACTTGAACTTGCTAAAAAAGAAAAAGAAAGTGCCGTTGAACTCGCAGAAGCGAACTTTAGGAATTCATTGCAAGAAGAACTCACGAAAAAAGATAAAGAATTAACCGACTTAAAAACCAAAAGCGATACTGAACTTGCTGAGAAATTAGCGAAAAAAGAAATTGAAATCGCTGACATGAAATCTCAAATTCAAAGCGCAGAACTTCAGAAACAATTAGATGTTTCTGAAGCTATTAAAGTAATAGAAAAAGAACGTGATCATCTTGTCAATGATTTGAAGATTAAGGAAACTGAAACACAATTGCTTGAACAGTCAATTAAAGAGCAGTTTACGAATAAACTCGTTATCAAAGATGAAACCATCAAAATGAAAGATGATGAAATTGCTCGTTTGAAAGATTTTAAGCAGAAACTTTCAACAAAAATGGTTGGCGAAACACTGGAACTACATTGTGAAATTGAATTCAATAAACTTCGAGCAACTGCTTTTCAGAATGCCTATTTTGAAAAGGACAATGATTCAAGAGGCGGAAGTAAAGGGGATTATATTTATAAAGAAACTGACGAAGCAGGTAATGAAATTATTTCAATTATGTTTGAAATGAAAAATGAGAATGACCAAACTGCTACCAAAAAGAGGAATGAGGACTTTTTTGCAAAACTTGATAAAGACCGTAATGAAAAGAACTGTGAATATGCAGTCTTAGTTTCACTCTTGGAGTCAGAAAACGAGTTTTATAATACTGGAATTGTAGATGTGTCTTACAAATTCGAAAAAATGTATGTAGTCCGTCCTCAATTTTTCATTCAGATTATCACACTTCTTCGTAATGCATCCATGAATTCAATGCAATACAAAGCTGAACTGAATTTGATGAGAAATCAAAACGTTGATATTACCAATTTTGAGGAAAAGATTGATGTCTTCAAAAAAGGGTTTGCATACAATTATGATTTAGCCAGTCGAAAATTCACAAAAGCTATTGAGGAAATTGATAAGACCATTATCCATCTTCAAAAAACCAAAGATGCCTTGTTATCATCTGAAAACAATTTACGCTTAGCAAATAATAAAGCAGATGATTTAACTATTAAAAAATTAACCCATGGAAACCCAACCATGAAAGCAAAATTTGATGGACTTTCGGGTAAGATTGAATAAAATAAAAATGACTAACCACTCTCCTACTTTTTGTATAAAGCCATTAAGACTAAAAAGTATTGCAAACTACTGTCAAGTTTTCCTTACATTACACATTTACAAGTAATTAAAAAAATATGCCAATAGATTTTTCAGACATTTTAGTAATCGGAGTTTCGTCAAGAGCACTCTTCAATTTAGAAGAAGAAAACACTGTATTTGACAAAGAAGGAATTAAAGGTTATAGAAAATATCAACAAGAGAGAGAAGACGATCCTCTTGAACCTGGGACTGCATTTGTCTTAATAAAAAGTCTATTAGAGTTAAACAATCAGGCAGATAAAAGGATTGTAGAGGTAGTAGTAATGTCAAGAAATAGTCCTGAAACTGGAGTTAGAATGCTTAACTCTATTACTAAACACAATTTAGATATCACTAGAGTTGCTCTGTCTGGAGGAGAACCACTTTCACCATACATTGAAGCTTACGATGTTGATTTATTTTTATCAAAAGATGAAAAAGATGTTCAGGCAGTGATTGACTCTAGAGTATGTGCAGCTGCAAGTATTTATGCTCCTCCCACAGAATTTAATCCAAAAGATAATAGAGTAAAAATTGCCTTTGATGCTGATGCGGTTTTATTTTCAGAAGATTCTGAATACCGATATAAAACTGAAGGAATGGAAGCATTTCATAAATATGAATCCGAACACGAAAATGATCCACTAAAAGAAGGACCTTTTGCAAAACTATTAATCAAACTTTCTAAAATTCAAGAGCATCTACCTACCACAATAGAACTTACTCCATTAAGACTTTCGATTGTAACAGCTAGAAATGCGCCTTCTCATATGCGAGTAATTAAAACATTAAGAAAGTGGGGAGTTTATGTTGATGAAGCTCACTTTTTAGGAGGTTTATCTAAAGATAAAGTTCTAAAAGCTTTCGGTGCACATATTTTCTTTG
>JBNMNM010000275.1:0-4551 GCA_051275585.1 bacterium
TGGAGGATCAAATTGAAGAATCAGATTTTGTTTTAGTAGTTGCTACAGAAACATACCTTAAACGATATCGAAAAAAAGAGGATTTAGGAAAAGGAAAAGGGGCTACATGGGAAGGTGCAATTATTACTCAAGAACTGTATGACTTGTCATGTCAAGGTAAAAAATTTATTCCAATTATACCTGATAATGGAGATGAATCTAATATCCCAAAAATTTTAAAAGGTTTTACACACTATCGTTTACCATCTGCATATGATGATTTGTATTGGGTAATTTCTAATCAACCAGGAAGACAATTACCACCAGTAGGAAGTATAAAAAAAAGGCCTACTAATTTGCCAAACCCGTAAATAGCCCGTGGAATAATACTGAATCGGCGGGCGTTCAATTCATTGATAAACCTGAAAACCTGCCTGAAATTAAATGGTTAATTTATCAATTACTATCAGTTTTAGAAAAGGATTCAGAGGAACTTTGCTATCAATTTTATGGAGACAAACGTAACTACCTTTCTTTTAAGAATCAGGAAAAAACACATCTTCTTGTTCCCAAATATAGTTCAGAAACACACCTACAAGATTTGGGATACCTACCTCTTACAGAAGTATTGGAGCAAATTTATAAATTTAGTTTAAATTCAAAAGGTAAATTTTTCCTGACCTCAGAATTTCACTCATCTGGCTTAGAAAAATTATTACTCAAAGTTAATAAATACCAATCATTTCAAGATTTCGAAAAAACTATTAATGAAAATAAATATAAAATAAGTGATTCTAGAGAAATAAATAATCCGATTTGGAATGGAAACAATGATTTTCAGGAAATAAGTAATCAAGTTTGGAGTGAAAATGATCAACAGTGTTTTGAAGCATTTCAACAAGTTGAGTTAGTTACTTATAACTTAGAAGAAATTGAACAAGAAATTAAAGGAAAAATAAATGCTCTGATAGATGGTAATTTTGAAGAAATTTATCATTCATTTATTGAATTTACTAAGTTAGATCAAAGTACAGTCAATGCTGATCATGTCTGGAATTATTTACAAGAAAAAGGTTATTTACCAAGAAAAATATTATCTAATTTAATTAAAGAATTAAGCCTGAATTTTGTAACTCGATTAAAAAATAAATCAATTCTGCCTTTGATTTTTAAAAGGAGTGAATCTGTTGAGGTTATTAAAAACTTAGAAGATAGTAACGTTGTTATTGTTCATGGTGAGGCTGGAATTGGAAAAAGTGGAGTTTTAATCGAAGTTGCTGAACATTTTGTTAACAAAGAATATCCAGTATTAGCATTTCGTTTAGATGAGTTAGAACCAGTTGAAAAATTAGAAGATTTAATTCCAAAATTAAATACATCTCCTGTTCAAGCACTTGTTACAGTAGCAAAAGAAAAAGATTGTTTGTTAATTATAGATCAACTAGATGCTGTTAGTAGTATTTCTGGAAGAAACCAACACTTCTTTTATAGAATTGAAGAGATTATTCAGCAGTCTCAGAAATATCCAAATGTAAAACTAGTTTTGGCATGTCGTAGTGTTGATTTAGAACATGATAAAAGATTATCTCGGATTGCTAAAGATCAGAAAAAAATCCATGTACAATCTATAGATAGAAAATGTGTTGATCAGTTTTTACAGGAACTAGGTTATAAAAAATTAAACCTTAAAGAACCACAGTTAAAGCTTTTATCAATCCCTCTACATCTTCGGCTTCTTGCTGAAATTACAATTGGACAAAAAGATTTCTATTTTGATTTTAAAACTTCAACAGATTTACTTGAAAAGTTTTGGAAAATAAAATCAGATAAAATGAGTTCAAAAATAGATTATTTAGGGGAAAAACTAGTTCAAGATATTTGCTATTATTTAGATGAAAACCAAGTTCTTTCCATTCCTTCTAATCATCAAATTATTGCTGATTATCCTGATGAAATCAGATATTTGCATGCTGAACGAATTCTTCTCGAAAGAAATCAAAGATATTCCTTTTTTCATGAATCTTTTTTTGATTATGTTTTTGTACGATCTTTTGTAAAAGAAGGATTTGATTTAGTAGAACATCTAGGCAAAAAAGAGGATCAGCTACTTTTTCGAAGAACTCAAGTTAGACAAATTCTACAACACCAAAGAGACAAGTATTTTTCAGATTATATTCAAAATTTATCTTCCCTACTTTCCAGCACATCTGTTCGTTCAAACCTAAAAAAAATAGCTATTCTTTTTGTTGGAACTGTTCAAGACCCAAAAGATGAAGAATTTCAAATTTTAAAACCATTTCTCAAGAATTCAGAAAATCAATTTTATCACTTTACTTTTCAGTCGTGGTACAACTCTCAAACATGGTGGAAGTATCTAGAACAACAAGGACATTTAACTAATTGGGCAAGAAGTAGAAACCAAGGGCAAATTAGAATGCTTAGTCGTTTTTTAGAAAATCCAAGTAATTTTTTTCCTGAATCTATTGCTGAAATTATAGGAATTAATGCTAGCTTTTCTTTGGATTGGTTAGAACGATTAGCCCACATTATTTTTTATCGCAGAGATTTTAAAAATACATCTGTTTTGTTTCCGTTATTTTTGAATGTTATTCAAAATAGTGTAATTCTTGAAGGACAAGAGGTATTTCATCTTAGACAAAATTTTTGGACATATTTAAACTTCTTAATGATTCAAAGTCCATCTCTAGCATGTCAGGCTATAGGTGTATATTTTAACCGATGTTTAGATGTATCTATAGAAAAAAGCCCTGAAAATGTTTTAGATAGTGAGTTTGGTTCTGCAAGTTTTATTCGTTATGGAAGTATTGATAAAGAAATTTTAGAGAAATGTGCAAATCTTGCTCCTGTTCAATTGATACAAAATATTCTTCCTTTTATGGAACGATTACTTCCTTTTATAGTAAGAATAGAAGGCGGTGTGGGACAAATTAAAAATCCTCCTTGGGATGACAAATTATGGTTTTCTCGTAGTTCTTATGGTCGCCATGAATCTTCAAATTTATCTTTTTTAAATATTATTGTAACAGCATTAGTTAACGTTTCAGAAGAACAACCAGATTATTTTATTTTGTTATCTGAAAGGTTTCAAAAATCCAAATTTGAAATTTTTCATTATTTGTTAATAAAGACCTATTCAAAGTGCGGAAAGAATTTTGCCAATGAGGCTATACAGTATCTTTATAAAAATTTTTATGATTTAGAGGCAAATAACAATGGTTGGATAATTCAAGATTTACTTGCAAATATTTCCCCTCATTGTTCAAAGGCTTTATTGGAACAATTTTGTGATTTATTATTAGATTATTATCCTGATTTCGAGTGCAATAAAACGTCACAAGGAAGAACGCAATTTATTATCCTCCAAGGAATTAATAAGGAACAATGTTCCCAAAAAGTGAAAGACCAATTAAGTAAGTGGAAAGAAAAGTTTAAAGAAGGTGTATCTCGACCTTCACCTCTTGTAGTTAGAGAGGTAGTATCACCAATTTCCAAAAAACAAATTGAAAAATTTAGTGATTCTCAGTGGGTACAAACAATTCATCATTATGACCAAGAAAATTCATACTCATCGAATGGAGATTTTAATGGTGGTGCTGACCAATTATCACAAATTTTAGAACAAGAAGTTAAACAAAATCCAACACGTTTTATTTTGTTATGTGAAAAATTTCCAAAAAATGGACACCAATATTATTTTGATTCTGTATTAAGAGGAGTCAAAGAAACTGAATTACAGTTGGATACTAATTTACTTTTACGTCTTTTTATTTGTTGCCATAACTTACCTGAAAAACCTTGTGGTCGATGGTTAGTTGATACTATAGGGGCACTTGCTCATCTTTCATTTCCTGACGAAATTTTAGAGATACTTGTATTTTATGCAATAGATGGTGTGGAACCAAGTGAAGAACTATGGAAAGTAGGTACCTATGAAGAAATTTATGGCCGTGGAATTAATACCACTCGTGGCATAGCATCTTTAGCTATTGGAAAATTTTTAGATAAAGATGGAAGTCGGTTAAAATTTTTTCGACCTTATTTAGAAAAAATGGTTAATACCTCCTCACTTGAAGTTCGATCTTGTGTTGCTGGTACATTAATTCCAATTTTAAATTATGACCGAGAACTTGCAATTGATCTATTTTTAAAGCTTTGTGAAGCAGATGAGGCTTTATTAATAACACCTCATGTTGATCATTTTCTTTATTATGCCCTTTCAAGTCATCATGATGTATTCATTCCTCTTCTGAATAGAATGATGATGTCACAAATCCCTGAAGTACAAAGATTCTCAGCTATCCGTATTGTTTTGCATTTTTTACACTTTCCTGAAGATAAATTATTCTTAAATCGTTGCCTTCAAGGAACAAAAGAATTTAGAAAAGGAGCTGCAACAGTATTTGCTACAAATATCAGTGATAAGAAATTGAACGCTATTTGTGATCAATATTTAAGGGTTCTTTTTGAAGATCAAGATGAAGAGGTAAAACAAGAAGCAGGTCGTTGGTTGTACTTTATAGAAGGTTATCCAATTGAAGATTACAAAGATTT
>JBNMNM010000276.1:0-4545 GCA_051275585.1 bacterium
TTTTGAAGTGCGGAAAACCTTTCTTTTTGTTGAAAAAGTCTTTGAATGCTTCACTCAGAGCCATTAAGGTTTGTTGTAATGGTTGAGAGTGGGGTTCTTTAAGGAAAGAAGTTTCTTCTACTTTTTTCCAAGAAGTTAAAAGAGAAGACATTTTATTGTAGGAAAAAGTTTTCTCTTTTTTATCTAATTTTTCTTTGTTCAAGGCAAGAGCTTTATTCCAGACAAACCGATTACAGCCAGCAAATTGAAAGAACTTTTCAATCTGCTTTTTGTTTGGTTTTAATCTGAAGTTGAAAGCCTTGCGAATGATCATTTTGTTTCTCTGAGGAGGTTCAAAATTATTCTTAAATTTAAAGTTATGTCGAATACTGGTTGTTTTATGTACCAGTGATGACTAAAAAATCAATTAATTACAAATTTCGCAAACCGCTCGGGATAAGGACAACCTTACATCCTCCACCTGAAGGAAGAGGTTTTACGGTTGGCTAGATAAAAAAAGCTTTTCTTGAAGAATTCTTGATTGAATTTTTTGAGTAAGGTTTAAGCTTTGTAATTGTGCATTTTCATATAAAAGAGAAGAAAATGTATTTTTATATGTATAAAAGAAATTCAAAAATATTAGAAGAGGGAGTAATAAAGCTACCACGCTCCATAACATAAATTGCGTTTGTATTTTCATATATATATTTAAGAGTGATCCACATATAAGGTAAGCTATTAAGTAAAATTTATGTATCTGAGTACTGAATATCACTTTTTTTATGCAAAATATCAACAAAACATACTTTTTTCATCTTAATTCATCCACATTTTTAAAAAATAAATTTTAGAATAATCTACTTTACAAATAAACTTGATCGGTCGATCGAATTGTTTTAATTACCATTAACCTCAATTTTAATAAAAAATGATGTAACTCCCTAAAAAATAAACTTGATCGGTCGATCAAATTGTTTTAGTGATTATTGATACACTTTCAACAATACGTTATTTAATTTTCTAAAAAATAATTATGATC
Source organism: bacterium (assembly GCA_051275585.1). Lineage (GTDB taxonomy): Bacteria > SAR324 > SAR324 > XYD2-FULL-50-16 > JBNMNM01 > JBNMNM01. The sequence continues at coordinate 1,019 of JBNMNM010000276.1, forward strand.
GATCAAATTGTTTTATTAGATTTGAATTTGGAGGTTCAAATCTATGGTAGATCAACGAAAAGAAAGAGGAAAAAAAACAAGAATTGCAATCATTGAAGCAACACTCTTGATTTTAGAAACATCTGGAATGCACTCTTTAAGTACAAGAGCCATTGCAAAAAAAGCAGGAATTAGCCAAAGCAATCTATATCACCATTTTAAAAATGTGGATGAAATTCTCTTGGCTTCATTTGAATACTACATTGAAGGAGAATTAAAGCTCCAAGATGTTGGGCAGTATCCTGATTTAGAGAGTTATCTATTAAAGGTAATTTATCTACACAAAAATTGTGATCAAGAAGATAAAGAGTCTTGTTCAAGATCATACCTTGCATTTTCAGAAAAAGTTCTTTTTGACAAAAACTTTCAAATTCAACTTTCTAATTTACATGAAAAATTCAATCAATATTTACGAGATAGTGTTAAACAGCTTGTAAATAAAGATATTTCAGAAGAGAAATTAGAACAGTTTATATTCTTCTTTAATATGTTTAGAGAAGGAGTAAAAGCTCATCAGACATATTTCCATGATTGTTCAATCATTGAAAATATTGATGATAAAATCAAACAATTCATTAAATTTATTAGTTCTTTTTTAAGGGATGATCCTTCAATAACATAAATTAAAAGATGAACAAACAAACTAGATCTTTTTATTCCCCTACCCTGCTTAGGGGCATATCTTTTATTGTAATAATATTAATATGTTGTACATCAGTTGTCCTTGCTAATTCACAACAAGGATATATGAAAGCATTACAACAATTTCAACAGGAAGAACCTGATTTATTTAAAAGAATCAAGGTTTTAAAGGAAAATAATAAAGACGTTTTTGCAATTTCTTTAAGAGACATTCTTTATCTTGTCTTAAAAAGAAGTATCTCAATTCAAGCCACACAACTTCAAGAAAAAATTTCTCTTGCAATGTTAAGGGCTAAACAAGACAAAGATCACCCTACATTAACAACAAGCTTTAGTTATGGGAAAGCTCCAACTATTAGTTCAACAAGCTTAAGTAGCTCTAGCACTGTTACATTTTTAGATACATTAACAAGTACAATTTCCAGTACATTAAGTAAAAAAACGTCACAAGGAATTACCTTTTCAAGTACAATTCAACGAACACAAAGTCAGTCAACCATTTATAATCTAAATACATCTAGTAATACGTTAGTAAGTACATCCAAAGATGATCCGCTAGAATACACAAGTTTGAGTATGACAGCCGCAATTCCTCTTTTTCAAGATTGGGGGGGAATTAATAATATTTCCATTGATCGAAGTAAAATAACCTTACAACAAACTAAAATTGGAACAGAAAGAAGTAAGTTACAAATTTTAGATATTGTAGGGAAAACTTATTGGGATTTAGTAGGAATTAGAGAACAAATTAAGGCATTTAAAGAAGCAGTTTCTCTTTCACTGCAACTTGTTAAAGATAATAAAATTCGTGTTCAACTTGGAGTTCTAGATTTCACTGATTTAAAGCAAAGTGAAACTCAACTAGCTAACAATCAACGAAATTTACTTTCTGTTCAAATTAAAGAACAACAAGTTTTAGATCAAATCCGAACTTTTCTAGATCTTGAAGAACTTCCATTTGGAATCATTCCTTCAGAACTTCCAAAAATTCATAAAAAAAAATATCAACATAAAAAAGAGTTTGAGAAAGTCACTCAAAACCATCCTAATTTTAAATTAATTTTAGAATCATTAAAATCAAATAGGTTAGATTTAAACAATGCTCAAAATAAAGATAAAACAAATTTAGATTTAAGCCTGAAATACACTTTTAATGGTTATGGCTCTGCTACCTCCGAAACATTTTCAACTTACTCACAGTCAACTTTGCAAGGTTATACTGTAGGTCTAACTTGGACTCTACCATTAGCTGATAAAGCAACACCTCAAAAAATTATTCGTCGAAAAATTGAACGACAAAAATTATTACTACAGAAAGCTGACCTTACATCTCAACTTAATGTTCAACTTCAAAGTATCACTCGTAATCTTCGATTTGGAGTTAAAGAGTTGAAAATAGCTCAAGTCGCAGTTTCTGCATCAAAAGAGTTATTAAGTAAGGAAGTTGAAAAATTTCGTTCAGGAAAAAGTACTAGTTTTAATGTATCTCAAGCACAACAAAATCATACTCAAGCAAAACTTAGTAAAATCTTAGTTCGTATTCGGAATGAACAACATTTTATATCTTTATTGATTTTAACTGGTGATATCTTTCCACACTTTAATTTAAACAAAATTTAATCATCTAAATCAGATTTATATTTTTAAAGGTTAATTATGAAGCTCATCTCGAATTCTATTCAAATTTTATTTTTTCTGATTAGTATTTCCACATTCAGCATTTCAGTACTTGGACAAGCTGCATTGCCAAATGTAACAACAGCAAAAATAAAGCCTCAAAAACTAGTTATTTACTCTAAATATGTAGGTTATATTGAACCACAGAAAAGGGTGACCGTTCCTACTCAAATTGCTGGAATTGTAAAACGTATTAACTATAAAGTTGGAGAAAAAATAAAACGAAAACAACTTTTAGTTCAAATTGATAGCAAGAGTCTTAAGATTCAAAGAAATTTAGCAAAAGCAAATTATGTTCTTAGTAGAAATGAATATATTCGAGAAAAAAAATTATTTTTCAAAAAATTAGGATTTCATAAAAAAGAAAAGAATAAAAATAAAGTGATCAACTTAGCAATTGAACAATTAATAACAAATAGAAAACTCGCAGAATCAAACTTAAAATTGGCAAAAGTTGATTATGTTCGAGAGCAACTCTTATATAAAAAGAAGCTTTCAACCAAATCAAAATTAGATACGTTAAAAAATCGTCTTGATATTGCTAAATACCAACTAAATTTACGTTCAATTTCAATAGAACAAGCTCAAATTAGGGTCACTACAAGTCTTGATTTAGCTAGAAATCGAAAAAATACATCTGCATATCAGTTACAACTTTCACAAGCAGAACTAAATAAAGCATCCATTCATGCTCCTTTCAATGCTGTAGTTAAAAAGAAATTTTTTGAGGAAGGGGAATTTGTTAAGAAAGGAAGTAAACTTCTTGAGATTATGGATATTAATAAAGTTTTAGCCTTTGTAAATATTCCAGAAAAAGAAATTCGATGGATTAAAAAAGGACAAATTGTTGAAATTCAACTTGATGCATTTCCAAGAAAAAAATTTCAAGGAAAGATTAAAACAATTGCAATTGAAGCAGATAGAAACACTCGTAGTTTTCCAATTGAGATTGAAATTAATAATTCAAGGAGAACGCTTTTACCTGGGATGTTAGCAAAAGCAAAAGTGAAAACAACATCATTAAAAAATCAGGTTATTATTCCAAGGCATACTATTTTAGAAAAAGAAAAAGGACCTGTTGTTTTTGTAATTACAAAAAATAATATTGCAACGGAACGAAACGTAATTTTAGGACAAGTTTATAAAAAAAATGCTCAAATTTTGAGCGG
>JBNMNM010000277.1:0-4541 GCA_051275585.1 bacterium
GGTTGGATGTTTAGGAGATGATTTCAATGAAGCTCTACTTAAAGCTCTGCTTTCTGTTGGATTCCGTTTCCCATTGAAAAAAGCACTCTTGTCAACAGGTTCGCTAGAGAAAAAAGTAAATTTCATCAATAGTGCAAAGTTATTGCATAAGATGGGAGTACATCTTTACGCAACACCTGGAACGCATGAGTTTTTACAAGAATATAATGTTCCATCTGAAAAAGTAGTATGGCCAGGTAGAGATGGTGGTCCAGATGTAATGGATGTTCTTGCAAATGAGAAATTGGATTTGGTTGTTAATATTCCAAAAAATTTCCAAGAAGATGAATTAACGAATGACTATAAAATTCGTCGTGAGGCGGTTGATTTAGCAATTCCGTTAATCACAAATCTTCAACTTGCAAAGCGGTTAACAGAAGCTCTTTCTGCAAAACCTCTTGATGAGTTGAAAATCAAATCTTGGGATGAGTATTAACTGACTCATTTTCATTGTTTAGGTTATGTTTCCTTATTTGGTAAATTTTACTTTATAAGGAAACATTTTAGTGTACCTTAATTCTTATTCCTTAATTATTAAATTTAACAAGTATTATTCAAATGAATGTCAAGTTTTTAGTAGAACCTTTTGACCGACTCATTGAGCAGGCAAAAGAGTATATTCAGGAACAGGATCAAAAGAAAAAATACATTCGACAGATTGAAGAAAAAGTTGAAAGTATCCGTCCAGAATTAGAACAAAGAAAAATAGAAATCGAAGGATTACTTGCACAAATTAATGATTTTGAAAATCAAGATAAAGATAATCATATTCGGCAAGAACTAGAAGAAAGCTTAGAACAAATTGAAAGCTATTTACGAAATATTGAATTAATTGCAGAAAAAGAAATTGCAAGTGACATTTTAAGTCATGAAAGCACTTTTTCAGAAAAAGAATTTAGAGAAAGAAAAGAAAGATATGTAAATACTGAAGTTCTACGACTGGAAGAAGAATTAGACGGAATCGATAACTTTTTTGAAGTTGCTGATTTTACAAATCAAATATGGGCAGATTTTAACCTTTTTGAAGAGTTTCACCGAGACGAAATTGTTGTACAAATGTTGGTGAATCGAATGAATCAAACCAACACAAAAAATACTGAAACTCGGATGGGCAAGGATCTCCGACGTACATTAGAGCATATTCGTAATAATCTGATTAAAACTTCTGCATGGAGTGATGAAGAGATTATTGAATATCAAGACGAACGTGATAAAAAGATTCGTCGTCCAAAACAAATTAATATTCCTTTAGAGCGGAAGTATCATGTTTGTGTTGTTGGAAGTGCTCCGCAAATGATTACTCAACTTCTTGAAGAATATGATGTACCTGAAAATTTACACTTAGAGTGGTTAGATGTTGCAACAAAAGATTTTAGTACAAAAATAAAATCAGCAAAAAAAGACTTAGTTTTATTGATTACAATTTTTGGTGATCATCAAATTCATAAACAACTAAGAACTGAATTAGAGGCTGAATCAGTTCCATATAATCAAACTAGTGTTTTCACAAAGAAAAAAGTGGTAAAATTACTAGAAGATGAATTGATTCAAATTACATTTCGAAAGCAGTACTCATAATTAGAAAAATAGGCATTTTTTGCAGATAAAAAATGCCTATAATATAAACTACCCAAAAGATGGTTCTGCATCATTATCACCTTCCTCAGGTCGAGTTACCTCACTAATCCGAATACCATATCTTTCATTTACTACTACAATTTCGCCCCGTGCCATCAAGCGATGTCCCACTGTAATATCCATTGGCTCACCAACTTGTTTTGTAAACTCAAGGATAGCACCTTTCTTTAATGCTAGAACTTCTCGAATTGTTTTCTCAGTTTGTCCAATTTCAACAATGAGCCCTAAAGGAACATCATGTAGATATTCAACTTCATGGTAAGGAACATTCTCATCATCTTCTCCTTGAATAGCTTGTTGTCTAGCAGTAAGTTTTCCTTTTCCTTTCCCTTTTCCAAACTTAGAAGAACGTGAATCATATAATTCTAAATCATCATCATTTTCATTTTCAGCCATAGTACTAGCTCCCTAGAAACAGTATTTTAATTCAAAACAACTAAATTAAAATACAAGTTTAACACCAAACCTAATTAAAGTTTTCTAGTTTTTCTACAATTTTCTCAAATTCTTGATATACATGAGTTCCTTTATTTTTTAAAACATAAGGAATTCCTTGATTTCCAGCTTCACAAATTGCTGGTTCAAGAGGAAGAGAACCAATTTCTTCTAAATCTTCAATTTGCTTTAAACTTCCTGGAAAAACCTGCTGTTGATGTCCACATTCTTCACAATGGTAAGAAACCATATTTTGAATTAGGCCAACAATTGGAATATTTTTTTCTCGATAAAGAGAAAGACTCCGAAGAACATCACCAATAACCACTTGCTGAGGCATACTAATTAAAATGGCACCTTGAATTTTAAGCTCATGAGCAATGGTTAGTTGTACATCTCCAGTTCCTGGAGGCATATCAATTAATAAATAATCAAGCTCACCCCAATTTACATTTCGAATGAACTGTAAAATAGTTCCACTCACGAGTTGACCACGCCAAGATAGTGCCTTATCTGCGGGAACAAGAGAACCAATTGAAATAGTTTTGATGCCATGAGCTTCAATAGGCATTAACATTTCATTATCAAGAACTTGAGGTTTTTCTGTGATTCCTAATAAAATAGGAACACTAGGGCCAAAAATATCAGCATCTAGAAGTCCAACTTTATGATCACGCTGTTGCAACATTGCAGCAATATTTGAGGCAATGGTTGATTTGCCAACACCACCTTTTCCACTACTAATGAGGATAATTTTTTTTACACCTTGTAAGCCAGATTCAGGAACATTGACTTTTGAAATCTGAATATCAATTTCTTGAAATTGAAAAGGAGTAAGAACTTGAAAAATCTGTTCTTTGAATTGAGACTTTTCCGTTTCTAAATCCGTAATTAGATTAACTTGGATAGAAACTTTTTTCCCTTCAATCACTACATCACGCAATAAATTAAGAGAGCTAATTTTCCATTTTAATTTTGGCTCAATTAGTTCACCAATCGCAAATTTTACAAGATCTAGTTGATTATCCATTTTTCTTTATATGAAGGGATTGAATTAAATTATGTCCAATTTCTGCTGATCTTTTTTGGAACCATGCATCAGTAAGAAAATTAAGAACTTCGTGTAAATCAGGGTAAGTTAAAAGTAATCGTGTTGTTGCTGTAACTGCATCATTTTCACGATCAATAAAAACTAATCCAGACTCTGCTGCACCCAGTAAACTAGTCCAAATTGCAGTTTCTTCAAGCTGTAAATAATTGATAAAGCCAGTATTAGAAGTATTCATTAATCCTCAACAGGTGTTCCAAGTGCGTATGTTTGATGGTTTTCTAACAATCGAATTTTTAAGATTTTATTCTTTAAAGCATCTTTACTTGGAATGGAAACTCGAAGATAGTTTTCTGTATATCCTTGCCAGTTTCCAAAACCATCTTGGCTTTCAAATAAAACATCAATTTCATGTCCTATAAAACGCTGAATAAATGCTCCTTTTTTCTGATCACTTAAACTTCGTAAAACATTTGATCGACGAGAAATAATATCGCCTCGATTTTTATCAGGAAGTTTTTCAGAGCGAGTTCCTTTTCGTTCTGAATAAGAAAAAACATGAAAATAATCAATGGGCAAAGAGGATAGATTTTCAAAGGTTTCTTCAAAAAGCTCATCACTTTCACCTGGGAAACCTACAATCACATCAGTTCCGATTCCAATATTTGGAACACGTTCAACAGCCTCTTTGACAAAACTACGATATTCCTCAAGACTGTAGCGTCTTCGCATTGCTTTAAGGATTTCTGTACTTCCTGATTGTAGTGGTAAATGCAAGTACGGAACTACTTTGTGATTAGGATCAGCCATTAGTTCGAAAAGATTCTCTGAAACTGTTGTAGGTTCAATGGAACTAATTCGAATTCGTTCAATACCATCAATAGCATTAAGCATTGCAAGTAAATCAAAAAAACTGTGATCTCCATCTTGGTAGGTTCCAATGTTCACGCCAGTGAGAATCACTTCTTGATAACCCATTTCTGCAAGTTTTAACGCTTCTTCTTGGATATTATCAAGTTTACGAGAACGAGCACGCCCACGAGCAAATGGAATAATACAAAATGAACAAATGAAATTACAACCATCTTGAATTTTTAGGTTGGCTCTTGTTGTATTTGTTGTTTGTCCAATTGTATCAATGGTAAATGTAGTTTTTTCAATGGGTCCTGTATAAATCAGAGTATCTTCAGCATCTTCAAGCAAAGGAAGATATTTATGAAGATTGAGTTTTTCTTGAGTTCCTAAAATAAGGTCAACTCCACCAATATCCTTGATTTGTTCAGAAGCCATTTGAGAAAAACAACCAACAACAGCAATTGTAGCTGTAGGATTTTTCTTTTGAATACTTCGGATTGCTTGACGACACTTTGCATCACTTTGA
>JBNMNM010000278.1:0-4540 GCA_051275585.1 bacterium
ACTTTGAATCGTCCTGATAAATATAATGCTGTAAATCAAGAAATGGTGAAGGAGCTTCATCAGTTTTGGCAAGATCGACAGTATGACCCTGAAATAGGAGTGATTGTTCTTGATGGTGGAAATGCAAAAGGATTTTGTGCAGGATTAGATCTTGAATCTTACGGAGCACAAATCACAGAAGCAGATGCAATGTCAGCATATAATTCTCAAGCTGAAATGTCTCGTTTGTTACTTGCAATGCGAAAGGTTCCACAACCTATTATCAGTTGTATTCATGGAGCTGCTTCTGGTCTAGGTTTCTCGTTTGCAATGGCATCGGATGTACGAATTCTTGCAAAGAATGCTCGATGTAATGCTGCTTATATCAATATTGGTTTGGGTGGTGCGGATATGGCTTCAAGTTACTTTCTTCCACGTTTGATTGGATCAGGTCGAGCAAATGAATTTTTGTTAACTGGTGAGTGGATGAATGCAACAACGGCAATGGAAGTTGGTTTTGCAAGTCGCCTTGTTGAGAAAGAAAAAATGCTTGAAACGGCAAGTGAGATTGCGAAGGTTATGGCAAGTAAAGATCCACTAGGATTAAGGATGACAAAAGAGGCGATTAACATCAATATGGATTCTGCTGGATTAGAGGCAAGTCTACAAATGGAAGATCGGAATCAAATTATGGTGTTGTTATCTCATCAGCTAAAAAAATAGAAAGATGAATCTCATGGAAAAACAAGAAATTCCAAAGTTTGTTCCACAAATTGGATTGCGGAATGGTCATGTTCAGTCGATGTTGGCAAGTGTCCGACTTCGAAGACCATTTATGAGGAAGCAAATTCAAAATTTATCAGACAATTCTGTTCCACACTTAATCAATTGTGAAGATGCTGTTCAGCTTCATGGATATTATTCAGGACATACAGATAAAAAGTATAATGATCTGATTATTTTGATTCATGGATGGGAAGGTTGTGCAGAGTCGATGTATATGCAATCGGCTGGAAGTTTCTTCTATTTACAAGGGTATGATGTTTTTCGTCTTCATTTACGAGATCATGGGCCAACACATCACTTAAATGAAGAGCCATTTCATGCTTGTCGACTGGATGAAGTAACTGATGCTGTAAAACAAATTTGTGATAAATTTAAGAAAAATCGAGTTTTTTTAGTGGGGTATTCACTTGGTGGAAACTTTGCTTTGCGAGTTGGAAATGTTGCACATCAAAAGAACATTCCACTTACTAAAGTAGCGGCTGTTTCTCCTGTATTAAATTCAGAAAGTACTCTTTCCATACTTGAATCTGGTTGGGTGTTATATCGAAAGTATTTTTTAAAAAAGTGGCGAAAATCACTTTATAAAAAACACTCACTCTTTCCAAATTTGATGAATTGGGATCAAGTAGAACAGTGTGATTCTTTGTTAAAAATGACAGAATATTTAGTTGAAGAATATACTGATTACGATAATGCGGTTGATTATTTTCAAGGATATGCTGTTACAGGAAGTCGATTAAGTGGTTTGCAAGTTCCTAGTCGAATTTTTGCCGCAAATGATGATCCAGTGATTCCAGCCTATGATTTAGATAATATTGAGGCTTCTTCAAAACTAAGTATTTCTCGTTCTGAGTATGGAGGTCATTGTGGATTTATCCAAGACTATCAATTGACTAGTTGGATTGATCAACAGTTGTTTCATTTTTTTTCTGATGAAGTAATTTAGGAAAATGATTGTCAAAGAGGTTTCCTTTTGTCTAAAAATAGAGCGAACGCTCGTTTTAATAGATAATACTATAAAAATAACAGGAGAAAATGAGCAAAATCTATTTTGTAAGACATGGTCAAGCCTCTTTTGGATCTGAAAACTATGATCGATTATCAGACTTAGGAAGAGTACAGGTTCAACATGTAGCAGAACATTTTTTTCAACAAGAAATTATGTTTGATGCTGTATACTCTGGAAGTTTAGAACGACAAATTGATACTGCTGAAATCATTCGAACCTTTTATCAAGAACAGGGCGTTACTTTACCCAAAAGAAATGAAAATGAAGGGTTGAATGAGTATGATTCTGATCAATTTTTATATGCTTATGGTGAAAAAGTTCAGAATGAAGGAATAGAACCTCACTTTTCAAAAATAGAGCTACTTAAAAATCCAAAACAGTTTCAACGATTTTATGAACAAGCAGCTCTTCATTGGATTGCTAAAAAATTAGATATGTCAGGATTAAAAACTTGGGAAGATTATCAGGTTGCAGTCAACCAAGCGTTAAACAAGGTTCAGTCTGAAAATCAAGATCAAAAAAATATTTTGATTGCAAGCTCAGGAGGACCCTTATCATTTGCAGTACAAAAAGCATTGCAGTTGGATGATGAACAAACATTACGACTAACATGGCAAACGTATAATAGTGGTGTTACTCAGTTTATTTATAATCAAGACGGAGAGTACTCACTTTCCATTTTTAATAGCATTGCTCACTTAGAACAAAAGAATAAACAACAACTAATTACACAACGATAGAGGAGATGTATGGACTTTCAGCCATCAAAAAAAATTCAAGAGATTATTCAAAAAATTACAGTATTTGTAGATCAAGAGTTAATTCCACTGGATCAAGAATTATTAAAAAATGGATTCCGTTCTTTACTTCCTGTTCTTAAAGAAAAACGAGAGAAAGTAAAAAAAATGGGATTATGGGCACCAAATCATCCAAAAGAACTTGGAGGAATGGGGCTAAATCTTATTGATCATGGTCTTGTTTCAGAAGCATTGGGACGAACTCCGATTGGTCATTATGTTTTTAACTGCCAAGCTCCAGATGCTGGAAATATTGAGCTTCTTCATAAATATGGAACTGATGAGCAAAAGGAAAAATATCTAAATCCATTAGTTCAAGGAGAAATCCGAAGTTGTTTTGGAATGACAGAACGAAACACAGCAGGATCGAACCCAACGTTATTAGATTTTCAAGCTGTTCGAGAAGGTGATGAATATGTTCTTAGTGGAGAAAAATGGTTCACTTCTAGTGCTGATGGATCTGCCTTTTGTATTGTGATGGCAATCACCAATCCAACAGCAGCAAAACATGCTCGGGCAAGTATGATTTTGGTTCCTACAGATACACCAGGATTTACTCGGGTTTGTAATACTCCAATGATGGGACATCATGGAGAGGACTGGTTTAGTCATGCAGAAATTAAGTTAGAAAATTGCCGAGTTCCAGTAACAAACCTACTAGGGCCTGAAGGAATGGGGTTTGTTTTAGCTCAAGATCGACTAGGGCCAGGACGAATTCACCATTGTATGCGTTGGATTGGAGTTTGTAATCGAGCTTTTGAAATGATGTGTGAAAGAGTTTCTGAGCGAATGATTACCAGCACAAAAACATTATCTGAAATGGGAATTGTTCAGGGACAAGTTGCAGAGTCTGCCGCAGAAATTCAAGCCGCACGTTTGATGGTATTACATGCTGCATGGATGATTGAAACAGTAGGTGCAAAGGCTGCTAGAGATGAAATTTCAATGATTAAGTATTATGTAGCCAATGTTATGCAGAGAGTAGTAGATCGAGCCATTCAAGTGCATGGTGCGTTAGGAATGACCGACTACACCATCCTTTCTCTTTTCTATCGAGAAGAACGAGCCGCTCGAATTTATGATGGTCCTGATGAAGTTCATAAAGTGTCTGTTGCAAAACGGATTTTGAAGAACTATCCAAAAAATAAATAAAAATTCAGAATGATTTCATTTCAAAAATTTAAGGAAAAATACTACCCATCTCGAAAAGAAATTTATCGAGAGATTTTCTTAGAAAACCAAGATCAAATTAAAATCAAAAAAGAAGCTGTTGCAGTAAAAAACCTAGAAACTATTTTTGATGCAACTTTAGAAATTAGTAATCAAAAAGGTTTTCAGGTAATGAGTGTTCGAGATCTAAGCAAAAAAACAGAGCTTAGTATGGGGGCACTCTACTCTTACTTTGAAGGAAAGGATCATTTGTTACAAATGATTCAGAAACAAGGGCGGCTATTTGCGTTGCAAGTATTAAAAGATATATCCACGCAAACAGATGATCCATTAAAAAAACTTCGTGGATTGTTGCAGTCACATCTTTATTTAAGTGAACTGATGCAACCGTGGTTTTATTTCTCTTATATGGAAAGTCGTCATTTTACAAAAGCGGCAAAAGAGATAGCCATTCAAAGTGAGTTAGAAACAGAAAAACTTTTAATTGATTGTTTGGTTGAAGGTATTGAGGCAAATCAGTTTCAGATTTCAGATCCTGTATTAGTCGCTTCAATGATTAAACCCATTCTACAAGATTGGTATTTAAAATCATGGAAGTATAAGAAGAGAAAAACATCGGTAGAGCAATATGCAACATTCTTAATTAAATTTGTGGAGTCATTTATTTTAGTTCCATCATAAGTATGTTTTTAAGGAAAGAGGGTTTGTTATGGCTATTATTGATTCAGCAACAAAAATTCGAGAAGGCGAAGAGTTAAACATTTCAGCCTTAAGTACATTTTTAAAAGAAAAAATTCCT
>JBNMNM010000279.1:0-4529 GCA_051275585.1 bacterium
GCTCTGAAGAGCATCAATTTGGTGAAGAATACTTTGATTCTAGCCTATATGATGAGCAAAACCAACTTGTAGATACTTTTCGAGAATTTCGAATGAATATCCGCAAAGCACAACTTAATGATGTTGTGGTTCCTATTGTTGCAAAATCTTCACTTGCTTCAAAACATTGGGTAACTCCACTGTCAATGGTTTTCATTGATGGCGGACATAGTTGGGAAGCTGCTTTTGCTGATTATCGTAGTTGGATTTCTCATATTAAGGTGGATGGAATCTTAGCGATTCATGACCTTTTTCCAGATCCAAACGAAGGAGGACAAGCTCCAATTGATATCTATCGGTTAGCTCTTTCGACTAAACTATTCGAAGAGCTACCGACAGTAAAAACTCTAGGTATTTTACGCAGAATCTCTTAGTTCTTTTGTAAAATAAAAAACAACGCTTTTTCCTATCACAGGATTAAGTATTTTTTCTGCAATACGGGTTGTTCTTGGTTGTTTAAGAATATCCCACACCAAAATCTGGTGGTATGCTTTGACAAGCAAGGAACGTTCTTGTTTTTTCCAAAAAAGGCATTTTAGCCACCAGTACGGACTATGAAGAGCATGTGCCCAATGACTATTCCAATATTTGAAACCTAATTTTTGAATCTGTTGTTTTAGTTGCTTGGCTTTAAATATACGAATATGTCCGCCTTCATTTGCATGATATTCATCACTTAGCATCCAACAAACTTTTTCAGGCCAATATCGAGGCACACTGATTACCAAGTTTCCACCAGGCTTCAGTATCCGAAAAATTTCTTTTAAAGCTCCTTCATAATCAGGAATATGCTCTAAAACTTCTGAACAGATAATGTGATCAAAATAGTGGTCTTCAAATGGAAGTTCTAAGGCATTGGCAACAATAATTGCAGATGTTTCCCCTTTACAATCTTCAGATGAACCGAAAATTTCGAAATTATCTTTGGTTTTTTGAGCATCTGTAAAACTTAAGTCAACACCTACTGCTGTCACGTTTGCTCGACAAAATGCATCAACAACGTGTCGTCCTTCACCACAACCTAAATCAAGAATACGATCTCCAGATTCTAGTGAAAGCTTTTCAAAATTAACGGTTAGCATTTGTAATCGCCCCTTGATAAATATCTTCCATACTTCGAGCAACTCGTTTCCAACAGAAAAGATCTAAAATTCGTTGTCGCCCTTTTTGTGATAGCTCTTTTTGTTGCTCTGGATTTTTTAATAAGTTATCAATTGCGGTTGCAATTTCTTTTGGCTGTTTTGGTTCAATCAGAATTCCTGCATCTCCTACAATTTCAGACAATGCTCCACCTGTTGTAGAAATTACGGGGGTTCCTGAAGACATTGCTTCCCCAGCAGGAAGTCCAAAACCTTCGTATATGGATGGAACAACAACCATTGTTGCTTTTGTATAAAGTTCCGCAAGTTCTTCTGTTTCAATTCCAGTAAAAAATTGAATCCGATCGTTCATTCCAAGTCGTTTAATTTGTCGTTCAGTCGAACCTTTTTCTTTCGGTTTTCCTAAAACATGGAGACGAATATCGGGATATTTAGGAATCAAAGCATGAATGGCCTCTATAAGATATTGTAATCCTTTTAAAGGGGCATCTGCACTAGCTGTAGCCATAATGGTGCACTTGCTTCGTTCAATATCTGGACGTGGCTTAAAAACCTCTGTATCAATGCCATTATAGACAAGCTTTACTTTCTTAGCTGATATTTTAAACTCATTTGCAATATCCTGACGAGAACACTCTGAAACAGTGATAATATTATCAAGTTTTTGAGTTACCTTCTCTTGCATTTTAAGAAAAGAATACCACCGTTTGATTAATGTTCGATGTCCTTTGTCTTTTGCTGTACTAAGAGCAATATCACGATCACGAGTGATTGGATGATGGATAGTTGTGACTAAAGGAATCCCCATTTTCTGGATTTTCAGTAAACCATGACAAAGACTTTGATTATCATGGATAATATCATATTTTCTTTTTCGTTTTTTTAGATAACGAACAACCCGTTCACCAAAAGTATATGGTTCTGGAAATCCACCAGTTAAAACACTAAACCATTCGTAAATGTTAAGTGGATCTTTTAAATCACGTAAGGTTAGTGCCCTTAGTCGGTCCTCTTTAGAAAACATATCCATGTTTTCCATTTTAATGAGTTGGATTCGTGGATCTAAATGAGGGTAAGGTGGGCCTGAAATTACATCAACAATGTGTCCTCGATCAGCTAAGGCTTTACTTAGATAATGAATATAGATTCCTTGTCCGCCGCAGTATGGATGACTACGGTACCCTAAGAGGCAAATTCGTAATGGTTTATTACTAGAAGGAATATCTATTGAGGTCGATGTTGATGAACCTGTTGAAGAGTCTGATAGAACTAAGTTCATTGGCAACAATAGCAAAGGTTGGCAATCACAAAAAGATGCCAAGTCCTTACATGTTTGTCGCATTTTTTTCTAGTTAAACCTGATTGTTTTTATTTTTTATGAGATTTTTTATGAAAAAAAAAGGCTTTTCAGTTGATCCTGTTGTGAAATCTAGTTAAAGAAGCTCCCTTGCTCAAATTTTGAGAAATTAAGCTGTTTTTATTTCTAAATTTTAAATTTTTATACTTTCCTCTATGTTGCAATTTCACGGGATTCGTTTTCATAATGGTATTCCTGAAAAATTTAAAATTACTTACAATTTAATTGATTCACTTCGAAAGTGCATTGAACTTTTAGACGATCATCAATTAAATCAATCAGAAACTCTTAAAGCAGTTAATCAAGAGATTAACAAAATCTATCAAAACAGAAATGCTTTGGTTGATGCAAAACAGTTGCGTTATATTAATGCGAAGTGGTCAAGAACAAAGGATATCCTTGAATTTTTTACACAAGATGAAGATACTTTTCTGATTAAAATTACAATCGGAAAAATATTACTACACTCAAGTAGTATTGCTGAAAAATGGAAAAATATTGAAAAGATATTGGTTCAAAATACAGTAACTCTTTTTCCTGAAGAAATTGATGTATATTTCTCTGATCCTGGATCTGAAATTAGTTTGATCTTACAAATGATTATTTTGTTTTTTTTAGATCAAACAGATGAGCTTCCTCCTGCAAACTTACAAATTAAATTTTTACCAAAACAATTTCCAAAAACATTGTGGCAAAATATTGATGGATATGAAGTCTCCTCTGCCCCTGCTATTTGGAATCCTAAAAATTTACATTGCCGTCATAACTACCTGATGAGCCGTTTGATCATGGTATTGACAGTAAATTTACAGGCAATAGAAGTACAGAAACTACAAAAGGTTGAGAAAGTAATTGTAAAAGAAGTTAAAGAAATTGAGCTTATTGATGAAAGTAAGAGTGAGTTAATCCCATTAAAAGAGTGGCATAAAGCTGTAGGTATTCCTGAGAATACACCTGAGCTTATTCAGTTCGAATATATTGATGATGAAGCTGATGAAAATCAGATTGCAATGATTGAACTGACTCCTGTTGAAACCTTGAATTCATTTCAGCGGAGTATTCAGAAGAAATTTTCTCAGGATGGTGTAAGACACTTCCTTGGAATTATGAAGCAAATTAATGAGAATTCAGCAAATGGAATTTGTTATTTCGATGTGTATAAACATTTAAATTTAGTGGCAAAAGCGACAAAAACAGGGCGGTTTACAAAAAAACAAATTTCTCTTTCTTATTCTTTGTTGAATGAAATCCAGCGTTTAAAAATAACAAGAACATGGAGAAATGACGATGATGAAGCTTGGCAAAATACAAATCATTTTATTCTACAATTAGCTCATACTTGTGCTGTTGCAGAGGAAACAAAAAATCCAATGAAGCTTCCAGTAATTAAGTTGCTTCTTGATCCTATTTTTTATTCTGAAGCTAATAATCCTCAACAGATGGGGAAGATGTATTCCTTAATTCCTGAGAAATTATTTAAGGAAACAGGAAGGACTCATGCATTGTTGCCTGGGTTGTCAGCATATTTTTCAGGAACATGGTTAATTGAGTTCAAGCAAAACCGAGGAGTACTCAGAAAAACGGCACAAGAGATTATTGAAGGATGTGCCTTTAATGTTTCAAAAACAGGACGGTATCGAATTATTCATAAATTAAAGTCAGAACTCGCTTATATGGAAAAGCAACACTATATTGAAAAAGTGGTGTTGATGAAAAGCAAGGAAAGAAATCTTTGGGATGATGTTTATGAAATTCATGCAACAGAATCTTGTATTCGTACAATTGAAAGTATTTTTGAGAAAAGTCTTCCTAATCCAGAAAAGGAGTTAATTCGTGGCTAAAATTATTTTTATGGGAACTCCTGATTTTGCAGTTCCAGCATTAGAGCAGTTAATCAAAGCAGGACATGAGATTCCACTTGTGATTTGCCAACCTGACAAAAAAAAAGGACGAGGACAAAAGTTTCAATTTCCACCTGTAAAAGAGTATGCTCTTGAGCAAAAAATTGAGGTTTTTCAACCTCGAAGTGTAAA
>JBNMNM010000280.1:0-4519 GCA_051275585.1 bacterium
ATTTATTAAGAGACGTTATTTGTTAGAATTTAATCAGCCCATACTTATTTAAAATTATTTTCCAATCGGGATTACTTTCCAGTTTTTTACAAAAAGAAGATAAGGCTTTGTGTACATTCAATAGCTCACGGGTAACTAATATATGCCGATTATTATTCAGATGAGGAAGGTGAGAAAAATAAAATTGATTTCGCTTACCAATACGCTTAAGCAAGGCCACCGTTAGACTATAAGGAAGGCGTGTCACATCAATTCTATTGGCTAACAACATTCTAAAAATTTGTTTTTCATTATTTAAATCACGACGCTTTATTACATTAGAGGACATTAACGTACTTAGCTCTTTATATTTCCTACCACGTATCGCTCCAAATCTAAGCCCTTTTAGTGAGTGAGGGCCTTTGTAAACTACCTTTTTGGTAACTAAAGATATAATTTCATTTCTGTCTTCTAAAACACGAGGAGTCCATAAATATTTTTTCTTAGCATTTTTTCCCATCCAAGCCCAATTTACAAAAAGTACAATTCCTTTTTGTCTATTTTTTAAATATTTATTCAGCCTTGCTCGGGGTACTATTTCAAGTCTGAAATGGAATTGATTACCAAGTTCTTTATTCAACAACTTTACAAAATCGAAGGCTAACCCACTACGTCCTGACTCTACAAAAGGAGGAGCAAGATAGTAGTTCCATGCAGTAATCATTGGTACCTTGCCTTTAACATTTGGTGATAACAAGGCAATATAAAAGCTAATAACTACTAGAGTTGCTAATGTTCTCATCTTCTTTTGTCTTTGATATTTTAAAAGTATTAAATAGTTTTATTATCAATATTAATTTTTCTACTAACTCTATGCAGTAACGGTTAGTACATTGCCTTTCAGATAATGCACTTTGGCTTGAATGGCTGACTGAATAGAAATACCAAAGCTATAATTTGGACTTTAAAGCCTTGGTTATCATGTACGATTAAATTTTTGATGCGAAATAGGTCATTATTTCAGCTTTCGTCATTTCTTTTGTTTCATTTGAAAAGCAATAGTAATTAGGCCGCTGATCACTAAAATATTGCATACTCATTTCCAAGCCTTCTAAATTTGGAAACAGTCCCACTGGCATATTATATTCACCCGATTTCTTGAGCTTAAAAAACAGGTGTGTACCACAGTCAGAACAAAAACCACGAGATGCCCATGATGATGAGTCATACATCTTTACTTTTTCGTTACCCTCAATTTTTACATTTGTGCCACACTGCACTGCAAAAAATGGAGCACCACCCCAAGCTCTACATGATTCACAATGACACACTGTGAATTTAGGATTGATTTCCCCTACGGTGATTTTTACGCCACCACAGAGACAGCTTGTTTCTGAATTTGACATTTTGATCACTCCTTCAATTGGAGGGTATATAACATTAGTTATGTATGAAAATCTTCTACTCTCTAAAATTTTAGAAACAAACAATTATTTCATTTAAGATGGAAAGTAAATCCACTTATTCTCGATGTTCCTGTTTTTAGAAATTCCAGACTTTAATGCATCGTTACGTTCCTTATGTTTAGGATTTTCTTGTCCCAAAGATAAAATATTCTTGTTTAATAATACTCCTTACTCCTGTGATGAAACACAACCATCATCCTCAAACATTTTTTGATTTGATGATGGAGATATCATAAGATTTTAAAGAAAAACTTGTCATGATTTAGATTTAAAAGTAAATTATTTGCACTACGTTAATAGAGAACAATCCACTCAGCCACAGAAGAACATTGAGGATTTTATATGAAAACAGTGACATTAAAAATAGACGATAGCATCAATGACAAGTTCTTATGGTTGTTAGAACATTTTTCAAAAAATGAAATCATGATTTTAGATCAATCAGAATATATTAGTGATGATGAATATTTAAGGTCAGTTAACGGGATGGTTAAAAGTATCAAAAAAGCGAAGCAAGAGCCTGAAGAAAATGGAGTGACTCTAGATAAGTTGGAGTGGTAATGTACAACATCAAATTCATGACACAAGCTCAAAAGGATGCCAAAAAATTAGCTTCTAGTGGACTGAAAAGCAAAGCACTAAAATTAATTAAAATGATTGAAATTGCTCCATTACAATATCCACCAGAGTATGAATTTTTAAAGGGTGATATGAAAGGCTTGATTAGTCGACGGATAAATAAACAACATCGTCTAGTTTATGAGGTTTTTGAAGAAGAGAAATTGATTAAAGTTTATCGGATGTGGAGCCATTATGAATAATGTGTAGATTTTTCCTTTATTTACAATGAAACCGCACCTGAATTAGAAAGAACAACAACGTATTTTATACCATCTCTCACGAATTACACTTCATATTGCGAGTGAATAACCAACTACTTTCTGTAGATAGTTCAGGATCAAAACAATAGCCTTCTTCAGCAAAAGATTTTATTTTTTCCTCTTGAGTAATGCCTTGTGTAATCAGATAACGAGCCATTAACCCCCTTGCTCGTTTGGCGTAAGCACTAACCACCTTATATTCCCCATTTTTGTAGTCTTTAAAAATAGGTGTAATTACTCTCCCTTTCAGTGATTTTACTTGGATTGCTTTGAAATATTCATTAGAGGCCAAGTTAATCAAAATCGGATTCTCTTCTTCTTGCAATTGCTCATTCAATTTTTTGGTAATACGATCTCCCCAAAAATTGTAAAGATTCTTTCCTCGTTGAGTTTCCAATCTTGTACCCATTTCCAAACGATACGGTAACATTAGATCTAGAGGTCTAAGAAAACCATACAATCCAGATAAAATCTTTAAATGTTGTTGAGCAAATTCAACCTCATTATCTTGTAAAGTCTCTGCTTGTAATCCATCATAAGCATTGCCTTTAAATGTATATAAAGCTGGTTTTGCTGTTTCAGAATGAAAAGGTAACTTCCAGTCTTGGTAGTACTGATAATTTAATTCTGCCAACTTAGGACTAAGCTTCATAAAAGTGGCTAATTCTTTTTCTGAGAGTTGAGAAAGATGTTCTACTAACTCCTTAGAATCTTGCAAAAATTCAGGAATAGTATAATTCTCTGTTTGCTTCCAAGGTGCTAAATCTAATGTTTTTGAGGGAGATAATATGATAATCATAATGGAACTAGTTAGAGTTAAAATAGTAATGATAAAAATAGTTGTATCATTCACATTTTCTTATCATTTCAACCAAAAAATCAAAAGTTCAACTTTTAGGTATTTAGAAATAAATTAAGAATCATAAAAGACGTATACCCTGTAATAATTTATAATCAAAAAACTAGATTGCTTTGATTTTCTTCTAACAAAACCTACAAAGAATTAATTCTGATGAAGCAACAAAATCGATATAATGCGGAACTGGTTGCAGGTGCCTTGTTACCAGTGGAAAGTCGAAAAATTGCGACACTGTTATTAAAAAATGGTTCTCCTCAAGAATGGAAACAAGAAATTGAGGTGAATAATATTCTCCAAAAACGAAGCCCTCAAACCGCCAAACGACAAGCCATTCTAATCCGTAAACGATTAGAAACAATGGATCATGATTTTTTAAAGCTTGTCTCTGAAGCAAATGCGACTCTTTTGAATCAATGTCTTTTGGTTAGTGCGATCAAGCGTAGTCATTTATTGGGTGACTTTATCCAGCAAGTTATATTAGAACACACTAGAAACTTTCAAAAAGAAATTACGGTAACTCATTGGAATTATTTCTTTGAGAACTGTAAAAATGTAGATTCTTCGATTGAATCTTGGGCTGTAACCACTCAAAAAAAAGTAAGACAAGTAATCTTTAAAATTCTTGCAGAATCCAAATACATTCAAAGTACAAAACAAAAAACAATTACTCTAATTAGAATCGAACCAGAGCTGATTTATTACTTAAATAGACAACAAGAAAATCACCTTATAAAATTACTTCAGATTAATTAGTATCTTCATAAAATCAAAGAATGGATCAAACTCTTATTGCTCGTTGGAATCAAGTTAAAGGCCGACTTCTTTCCACAGAATTGCTTGAAAATAAAGGTCTTGGAAATGAAATTGGTTTTCATATCTTTGATTATTTACCCGAATTTGAACTCGATGTTAGAGAACATTTAAAGACTTTAGTTCCCCATCTTCAAGCATCACGACCAGATTTAAAAATCCACCATATTCAATTGTTTGACTTTACACTGCAATATTTAGAAGACAGAAAGCTACTGCCTAAAGTCCTAAAGATGCAAAAAGACAAAGGAAATGCCGCAGTTCAAAAAGCATTAAAAGGCCCTTTAAAAGAAGAAAAAATAGCTGAATTAATTCGTACAAAAATTGAAGGATCAGACCTTGTTCTTCTTTCTGGTGTTGGTAGTATTTGGCCTCTTTTACGAACCCATACTCTGTTAAGTGCTTTGCACCCTGTTATGGGACAAACCCCGCTTGTGATGTTCTATCCTGGGAATTATGATGGAACTCACCTCAGCCTCTTCGATAAGTTAGATTCAAGGCATTACTACCGAGCATTTAAACTA
>JBNMNM010000281.1:0-4484 GCA_051275585.1 bacterium
TATGAATGAAATGGGAGGATCATTAGCAGCTAAGAGTGAAGGTGTTGGTAAAGGAGCAACATTTATAATTACTTTACCATTAACTAAAAAATAAATTTTTAGATTTATTTATGGTAACCTTAAGCATTTAAAATGGGAATGCAGTTAAAAGAAGAAGAAACCATATCTCAAGAAACTTATCGGGTCTTAATTGTTGATGATCATCAAGGTATTCATGATGATTTTGAAAAAGTATTAAACAATCATCAATACTCTGATCCTGAATTAGAAGAGTTAGAGAAAGGTTTATTTGGAAGTGATTTTGAAATACAAAAAACTTCTCTAAATTTACAATTTGAACTTGATCATGCATATCAAGGAAAGGATGCGGTTGATATGGCTAAGCACGCATATCTTGAAGGGAATCCTTACGCTTTGGCATTTGTTGATATTCGAATGCCACCTGGAATGGATGGTATTCAAACCGTAATCAATTTATGGAAAGAAGTTAAAGATATCGAAATTGTAATTTGTACAGCATATACAGATTACTCAATTCACGAGATTATTCAAAAATTAGGAATTACAGACCAATTGATTTTTGTTAAGAAGCCTTTTGAAAGTGCAACAATCCTTCAAATGACATTGGCATTAACAAAAAAATGGAGTTTGAATCAAAAAAATAAAGAGTATATTCAGCAATTAGAAAAAAATTATTATGCGTTAAGTAAAGCAAAAAAAGCTGAAGAAATTGCAAATCGAGCAAAGTCAGAATTTTTATCTAATATGTCACATGAATTAAGAACCCCAATGCATGGAATTATGGGGTATGCTAGTTTAGGTTCAAAGTATGTGAATGGTGAACGAGAGTATTCAAAAGATAAACTAAGTTATTTTTTTAATAGAGTTTATAATTCTGCTGAAAAATTAATGGAATTTATTACTCAAGTGTTGAATTTTTCTTATCTTGAAACTCATAGTACTAGTTTCAAGATGAAATTGTGTGATTTATCAAACCTTATCAATATTGCGATTGAAAGCCTCGCAAATGAATTAGCACAACGTTCAATTATCGTAGACATTAATGAAATTGGAGAAATTCCAAAAATTATTTGCGATCCAAACCAAATTCCTCAAGTAATTGAAAATTTACTTAAAAATGCATTAGTAGTATCTCCTTCAGGAAGAACCATTAAAATTGAAATTAAGGAAGGACTAATTGAGGATGAAAGAGGAATCCAAATGTCTATTTCAGACTACGGGATCGGAGTTCCTGAAGAAGAGAAAGATCTAATTTTTGAAAAATTTACTCAAGGTAGCAGTACAAAAAATAAGGGTGGTGGAGTTGGATTGGGTTTATCAATTTGTAAAGAAATAGTGTTGAGCCATAGAGGGAAAATTTGGGTAGAAAACACTTCGCAAGGAGCTGTTTTTTTTGTATTACTACCCATCCTGTAATACAAGAATATATGAACATGTTGAAAATAAATACTTTATAGTGACTAACTTATTATGTTTGGTGATCTGAAGAGATAAGAATATATGAACAGAATCAAATCAAAATTTTCTTTAAGCCAAAAATTTGTAATTTATAGTATTTTGATACATCTTATTCTTATTAGTTTATTACTTGGAAATAGTATTCGATTAGTGGAACATGCTTTTGGAGATATAAAAGTAAATAAAGTGAAAGAACTCCAACCATTTTTAAATCAAATTTTTTCAAGTGTCTTGCATAAAGATCGCCCAGATCAAGCTAATACTTTATTAAAACTAGTATTCTTACCTCAGTTTAGTTCATTTCAAAAAATTGTTATTTTTAACCGTAAAAATAAAGTTTTTGCTAGTTATGAAAGTGGTTCTTATATTATCTCAAAAAATATAGAATTTCGTAGGATTCGTCTTCCACTCAATTATCAAAAGCAAATTGTAGGAAGTATTTTGCTTACTTTTTCTAATCAGGAAGCTATAAAAGTTTATCAAGAATTAATTTTTCAAAGCTTACTCATTGGAATTCCAGGTTTTGCAATTACTATTCTAATTTTCCAATTTATTGGTTCCTACATTACTCAAAATTTAACCAAATTATTAGAAGGAACAAAAGCAATCGCTCAAGGTAATTATGAGGATAAGGTTTTAGTTTCATCTCAAGATGAAATTGGAACATTAGCTGTTAATTTTAATACAATGATTTCAGCACTTCATGAACGACGTCAACAAATTCATGAAAGTGAAAAAAAATATCGGGAGATTGTTGAAACAGCCAATGAAGGTTTTTTATATCTTGATGTTAATTTATGTATTTGCGATTTGAATGACTCTTTACTATCAATGTTTTCTGTAAAAAGAACTGATATTTTAGGGACAAAAATCCATCAATTTATTGGCAAAGAAAAAGAAGTTTGGTTAGAAGAATATCTCAATGATTTTCATTTAGATCGTCAATTTTTTCAAGTTGAATTAAAAAAATCAGATGGAAGTATTCTTTTTGTGCAATATAATCCAACTATTTTGTATGATTCAGAAGGAGTTTATATTGGATCTTTTGCTTTTTTAACTGATTTAACATTAATTAAAAAAACAGAAACAAAACTACTTGATTATCAAGCTAGAATTGAAGGTATTTTAACTGCGGCAGCAGATGCGATTATTACTGTTAATGAAGAAGGGTTTATTGAGACTTTTAATCCCGCTGCTGAGGATATGTTTGGATATAAACAAATAGATGCAATTGGAAAAAATATTCAAATTATTATTCCTAATCATAATCATCAAAACTGGAAAGATTATTTTTTAACAGAGTCAAATTTAAGATCATCATTTGACCAAGAAACTCTTGGAAAAAATAAAGAAAATGTTTTGGTTCCTATCCATGTATCATTAGGGAAAGTGTATTTGCAGAACTCACATTTGTATACAATGATTGCAAAAGATATTTCTGATGTAGTGGATTATCGAAAAAATTTAGAAAAGAAAGTTCGTGATCGGACTAAAGAATTATATGATTCTATTGAACGAGAAAGAGAAATCAATCGGTTAAAATCTCGATTTGTTTCTATGGCTTCTCATGAATTCCGAACACCATTAACTGCAATTTTAGCTGCTCAGGAAATTTTAAAAAGTTATTATAATAGAATGGAGCCACAGGAAATTTTTAAAGAGTTAGATACAATTTCCGAAAAAGTTCATCACATGAATGGCTTGTTGGAAGGTGTATTAACTTATGGTAAAGGAGAAGAACAAAAAGTAGAGTACCAATTATCTGTTCTTAATTTAAGTCGGTTTTCTCAGCAAATAGTTTTAGAAGTTCGGATGACATATGACTCCTCAATCCGAATTGCATTTAGCAATAAAACTGCTCATGAAGAGGTTTTGTTAGATAAAAATTTGCTTCGTCAAATATTAACAAATTTACTTTCGAATGCTGTTAAATATTCGCCTCAAGGTTTGATGATTACTTTTCATATCAAACTTGATGAAAAAAAAGAAAATTTGGTATTTATGATTAAAGATCGGGGAATTGGAATGTCTGAAAAAGATATTGAAGAATTATTTGATCCATTTCACCGAGGAAATAATGTTGGAAATATTCCTGGAACAGGTTTAGGAATGTCTATTTTGAAAAAAGCTGTGATTTTGCATGGCGGATCAATTCAAGTTGAAAGTAAAATTGCACAAGGAAGCTGTTTTTGGGTTTGCTTACCTTTAAAATTACAAGAGTCAAATCAAAATGAACCAAGTATTAGTCATTGAAGATGACGATGTCATTCGGAATCAAATTCTAAAAATCTTAAAGTTTGAAGATTTTGATACTATTTCTGCCGAGAATGGAAAGAAGGGATTAAAGCTGGCAATTGAAGAGAATCCAGCAATCATATTATGTGATGTGATGATGCCTGAAATGGATGGCTATGAAGTTTTAAGGAAATATAGAGAAACAGAAAAAAAAGAATGGGTACCTTTTATTTTTCTTACTGCGAAATCTAGTCGGGAAGACTTGCGAGTTGGAATGGATTTGGGAGCTGATGATTATATTAGTAAACCATTTACAGCAAAGGAGTTAATTTCTTCAATTCATAAGAGATTAGAAAAACAACAAACTCAAGAGATAGCAAGTGAGGAGAAGTTAACAGAACTTCGAAAGCAAATTATCTATTCACTTCCTCATGAATTATATACTCCATTAAATGGAATTTTAGGATTCACAGATATTTTATTGCATGAAATATCTACGATTGATTCAGAGGAAGCAACATCAATGTTAAATGAAATTCGTTCATCAGCAAAATCCCTTCATCGATTATTTGCCAATTATTTACTATATGCTCAACTAGAAATAATTTTATCTGACCCAAAGAAATTAGAATTTCAAAGATCTGAAAAAACAGAAGATGCATTTGAGTATATTCGAGACGCAAGCCGAAAAGCGGCACTTCAATATGATCGATTAGATGATTTAGTCTATGAGGATCTTGTAGAAGATGTAAGAGAGGTTCATATTTCTT
>JBNMNM010000282.1:0-4471 GCA_051275585.1 bacterium
TTCCCTAGCATGTGCTAAAATGGGTCAAAAAACCCTCCTTGTAACAATGACTGTTGATAATGTTGCTTCTATGCCTTGTAATCCTGCTATTGGAGGACTTGCAAAAGGCCACATGGTGAAAGAAATCGATGCCATTGGTGGAATGATGGGAATCCTTGCTGATGAAACTGGAATCCAATCTCGTGTGTTAAATACGAAAAAAGGAGCAGCAGTTCAAGGAACTCGTTGTCAATCTGATCGGATTGAGTATCAAAACCAAATGCGGCATATCCTTGAGGATACTCCAAACCTGACAATAAAACAGGCAGAAATTACATCTCTGCTTTGGGAAGGAAATCAAGCCAAAGGAATCATTACTAATCTTGGTGAGCAAGTTCTTGGTCGTGCTGTGATTATTACGACAGGAACATTCCTAAATGGATTGATTCATATTGGACATCAACAATTTCCAGCAGGACGAGCATGGGAATTTCCATCTGGGCCATTATCAGAATCTTTACAAGATCATGGTGTTTTGATGGGTCGTTTAAAAACGGGAACGGTTCCTCGTCTGAATAGTCATTCCATTAATTTTGATGACTTAGAAGAACAATGGGGAGATCAACCAACTCCAAAGTTTTCTTTTTGGGGTACAAAAATTGGATTAAGGCAAGTTCCTTGTTATATTACCTATACCAATGAAAAAACTCATCAGGTAATTAAAGACAATATCAAGCTTTCTGCAATGTACAGTGGAGCTATCACAGGTATTGGCCCTCGATATTGCCCAAGTATTGAAGATAAGATTGTTAAGTTTCCAGATAAAGAACGACATCAAATCTTTTTGGAACCAACTAGTTTACAATCGAATGAAATCTATCCCAATGGATTATCAACTAGTTTGCCTGTAGATGTTCAAGTTCAATATTTACAAACTATTCCAGGATTGGAAGAAGTTGAGATTATTCGTCCAGGATATGCAGTAGAATATGATTTTATTTTTCCTCATCAACTTAAAAGTTCACTTGAGATGAAGGAATATCCAAATTTATTCTGTGCAGGACAAATTAACGGAACATCAGGATATGAAGAGGCAGCAGCACAAGGATTAATTGCAGGAATTAACGCTGCTTTAAAACTTCAAGAGAAAGATCCATTGATTCTTTTAAGAAGTGAGTCATACATTGGAGTTTTGATTGATGATTTGATTTCAAAAGGAACCAATGAACCATATCGAATGTTTACTTCAAGGGCTGAGTATCGATTATTGCTTCGAGAAGATAATGCTGATCAACGATTATCCCAAAAAGGATATGATATTGGATTATTATCCGAAGAAAAATATCAAATGTTTGTGAAGAAACAAGAAAATATAGAGACTCTTCAAACTTATTTGGAAACTCATCATGTTTATCCAAATGAAGAAGTGAAGAAGGCTTTTGAAGAAAAAGATATTAAAGTTCTTTCTGGACGAGATTCTTTTGTTAATTTGTTGAAAAAACCAAATGTCACAATTGAATTTCTTGAAAGCTTGCCACAAGAAGAATCTTTGACTGATCAATTATCAGGGTGGAATCTTGTTGAGAAAAAATTTGCAGAAACTGAAATCAAATATGCAGGATATATTAAACGGCAAGAAGCACAGGTAAAAAATTACCTAAAAGTTGAAGCGGTTAAAGTTCCTGATGACTTGGACTACACAAAAATTGGTGGATTATCACGAGAAGTTTGTCAAAAACTGATTGATACTAAACCACAAACATTAGGACAAGCAAGTCGAGTTAGTGGTATTACTCCAGCAGCAATTACTATTTTAATGGTGCATTTAAAAAAACGTAATAAACAAGCTAGCTAATTTTTTAATCTGCTCTCTAAAAATCGAATGATGTTAAGTTCTCGTAAGTTTGAAGATATTTATAAAAAAATTGAAGCTGATGACCGTATTAGCTCTGAAGAGGCTTTACTTCTCTTACGAGAAGCTAATTGGTTAGAAATTGTACAACTTGCAGCGGAAAAGAAAAAACGTTTAATTTCTCCAGACTCTGCTAGTTATACGATGTTCCGAGTTGTAAATTATACAAGCGTTTGTAACATCGGTTGTACTTTTTGTAGCTTCAAAGATGATGTAGATGACAAGAATGCTTATACTCTATCTCAAGAGGAAGTATTCGAAAAAATTGATCATTCTCATAAAATGGGAGCCGATCAAGTATTTTTTCAAGGTGGAGTTCATCCAAGACTTCCACTTGAATATTATACTGATATACTAAAAGCCATTAAGCAGAAGTATGGAATTCATATTCGAGCATTCTCTCCTGTAGAATTAAAGAGTCTTGCAGAGGTGAGTAATCTCTCTTTGCCTAAGTTGTTGGATACTTTAAAAAATGCAGGTTTAGATTCTGTTCCAGGTGCTGGTGCTGAAATTCTAACAGAACGTGTTCGAGGCATTCTTTCACCAAAGAAAACAAAGGTGCAAGAATGGGCTGACATTATGAAAGAGTGTCATCGTCATGAATTGAATGGTTCAGCAAATATTGTATTTGGTTCTGTAGAAAAAGATTATGAGATTATTGAGCATTTACAAGTAGTACGGGATATTCAGGATGAAACAGGTGGTTTTAATACTTTCATTCCTTGGACGTTCCAACCACAAACTCGTGATTTTACAGTTACCAATATTCCACATCAAGAGTACTTAAAAGTCCTAGGAATTAGCCGTCTATTTTTAGACAATATTCCAAATATTGAAGTTTCTGTAATGGTGCTTGGAAAAGATATTGGAAAGCTTGCTCTTCATATGGGAGCTAACGATATTAGTTCTCCAGTTCTTGAAGAGAATGTATTAAAATCGTATGGTTTGAAATCAGAAAAACAAGCGATTAAATTGATTCAAGAAGCTGGGCTTACTGCTCGTCGCCGAGATTTTGATTATAATTATCTAGCATAAAGAAAAAATATTTTTGGTTGTGTATTTGATACATAACCAAAATTTTTATTTTGATTCCTTCCAAATTCTCTCTCCTTCCTGTGTTCAAACTACAGAAAAAATATAGCTCTAAATCCAAGTTTATTAGAACTAAATCAGGATCATGTGAATTTTAGAGAAGAGTAGGTGAATGCAATTACGACTAAAAAAATTAGGAGTTTTTCAAGTGGCTTGTTAGTCATAAGATTGCAAGTGCAGAAACCAAAATAAAAACAAAATATCTTCAATATCAAGAACCAAATCCTGGTGTTCTTGTAAATGAAAGCTCTTTGGAAATTACACTTGATCTTGATAATAAAGATCAATATGTCATTGGATATCTTCACAGCACCATTACAGGAGCCTAGGATTCTCACCACCTAGATAGATGGTGAGACCTTTCTTGAAAAAGTATATAACTCATCTTGTTCTGTTTTAATTTTCGACTTAGATGGAAAATTAATTTTGCAGAATCTTCAAGAGCATTGTAAATTTGAAGTTCACTAATGATGCATCATTTTTTTCATCATTTGCCCTGTTTTTATTTTTACTCGTAATCTGATTGTTCCAGCATTTTTAAAACGAAGAGTTAATGGAACGATTTGTCCTACTCGTAATTTTCGTTTCAATTGAATTAGCATGATGTGGTAACTTCCTCGTTTGAATAAACGAACTCCATGACTAGGAATTGAAACTTGACGAACTCTTTTCATGTGCATCATTCCATTGATTCTTAGCACATTATGCATTTCTGTATATTTTGCAACTGGAGTGTATGCTGATAAAAGAACATCTTTTCTTCCTGTATTTTTAATCTTTAAGTAGATTGCAGAATTTTTTGCAACAGGAGGAACCGCACGAACCCAAGCATGTTGAACTAAAATTTTTGCTTGTACTGTTGATGAAATTAAAATGAGTCCAATAATTAGAAGAAGTGATTTTTTCATGAATTTTCTATTTTTGTATTAAATTAAGTATTTTGATGATGGTTACAGGTTTTAGACAAAAATAGAAATTGGAGGGGCACGAATCGGATGTTTCCACTGAGTTTGAAGTTGAACTTGTTTTACTTTGAATCGATTATTTTTTGTAACAAAGGTAGGTTGTTCAACTGTAATCTGTTTGGAAAGAATACTAATATCATTCAAACAGCAACAAAGAGAGCAAGAAAAGTGTTGTTTTTCTGAAGGAACAGAAGAACTATTTTTTGTTGTTTGTGGAAAACATGCACTGCTTGGAAGATAAATTACCTTCCCCACGCTATTTGTTACTCGAACCAGTGTTGTTGTTTTTGTATGAAATGAATGTCCTGAAAATTGAGGGTTTCCTCCTAACACTACTAGCAATAGAATAGCTAGCCATCGAAATTGATGATGCAAAGTTAGGTTAGGAATTCTCAATTCAGTTTTTTGTAGTAAGGGTTAGAAAAAGAATAACTTATACAAATCCCATCTAGTTAATAATGAGACTAAACGCTTGGAAAAATAAAGTTGTATAAGTTATTTTTCAGCCGTTCCTAAGTTGTTT
>JBNMNM010000283.1:0-4468 GCA_051275585.1 bacterium
TTAAACAACTCATACAATTTAATATCACTACCAATTTCACTATGATTTTCTGTTACTTTAGAGATTTGTAAAATGTCATTAAGTTGTTTAGTGATATCTTTTCCAAGATTCATATTATCATAACTCATCACATACTCCGCCTTAAATATTACTTTCACACCTTTAAGTCTGTTTATCTAATGTTTCATATTTTATTATACTTAGAAAGATTTTATTTTGAAAAACTTAGGACACTGGATAAAGCTAACCTCTTATGATACCCAATTAATCACAAGTTACCAAATACAACATTTACTTTCTTGAGTTATTACTATGGAACTGAAACTAAATATAGAATCAAAAGAAGAACAAGTTCAAAAAGTTACTTCTCAATTATCAGGACTAGAGGTAGGACAATCTTTCACTTTAATCACAGATAAAAATCCACGGTTTTTAATTGAACCTCTGCAAGAAAAATGTTGGGGACAATTTGATTGGATTCTAACCGTTAAGGAAAACTCTAATTGGGAAGGTATTATTACAAAAATCAGCCCTTTAAATCATCGAGATTTAGTTGAGTTTATGACAATTGATCATAAAAAATGTGATGATTTTTATGCAGAAGGAGAAGCAGCATTACTTAAGGGTGATGAAGAAAACGCCAAAAAACTATTACTTGTTTACGATTTTACAATGCATCGTCACTTTGCAATGGAAGAGAATCTATTTTTTCCAGCATTTGAAGCAAAAACAGGAATGACTCAAGGTCCTACTCAAATGATGCGAATGGAACATGACCAAATGCGTGGTGCTCTTGCTCAAATGCGTGAAGCACTCAATGAAAACGATTTTGAGACTGTTTTTGGAATTGGAGAAACTTTATTAATTCTTCTTCAACAACATAATGTAAAAGAAGAAGGAATTCTTTATCCTATGGCTGATCAACATCTTGCAGAAGAAGTAGATTTACTTCTCAAAAAAATGCAACTTGTTGGAGTATAGTTCATGCAAGATGAAATTCTTTTTCAGACTGATCGAACATTGATTATTGTTGATTGTCGAGATTTATTTCCTCCTGAACCAATGGAACAAGTATTAATTGCAATTGAACAGTTAAAAATAAATGAAGCTGTTGTAATGTTGCATCGAATGAAACCTGTTCCATTGTTTAAATTTTTGCAAGATCGTAACTTCCAATTTGAACTTAAAGAACAAAATAATGGACACATCCAATTATTGATTTGGAGATAACTGAATGAAGACTAGTGGTCTAAGCCTTGAACAAGCACCGCCTGAAGATATTCCGTTTCGTTTTTTCTTAACGGCTCCTCTTTTTGGTATTTTTGCAGGAATCCTTCTAATTATTCAAGATGAGAAACTTTTCAAAACAATTCTCTATTTTGATACCATTGCATTAACTCACTTGATTACTTTAGGTTGGCTTGCACTCATTATGATGGGAGCATTCTATCAAATGGTTCCTGTTTTAATTGGTGGTATTGTTCCTTTCCTTTCAATATCAAGGGTAGTTCATTTAGGAATGGTTCTTGGTATTTGTAGTTTGATAATTGGCCTGATTTACTGGCTTCAGACTCTACTTATCATTGCTGGTGGACTATTAATTCTCAGTTTAATTGGCTTTTTAATTCCAATTCTAATTGCATTATTTCAGGTTAAAGGTGATCGACCTTCTGTAATTGGACTAAGAATTTCAGCAATTTCTCTTGCAGTGGTTGTTGTATTTGGTATCTCAATTCTGGGTAGTTTTGCTGGATTATGGCAACTTCCTATTGCTCGATTACAAATACGCCTAATTCATATTCTTTTTGCTGGAATGGGTTGGATTGGTTGTTTAATTATGGGTGTTGGTTTTCAGGTTATTCCAATGTTTTACCTAACGGAATCATTCCCTGTAAAACGAGCTTATGGAGTTTTAATTGCTCAAATTATTACTCTAGTTGCATTTCCTAGTGTACTCTTTTTTACTTCCGCAACATCATTACTCCAAGTTATTGCAATCCTTCCAAGTATTTTAGGCTTTGCTACCTTCACTTATACAATTGCGAGGTTGCTTTATAAAAGAAAACGGAAAATTGTTGATGTTACCATCTCATTTTGGCGATTTGGAATGATTTGTATCTCAATTTCCATTGCTCTTTTATTCACTAATTATTATTTTAAATTAAATGAATTAACATTTTTATTAGGTGGATTTTTCTTTATTGGATTTGCTGTCTCCATCACAAATGGAATGCTTTATAAAATTGTTCCTTTTTTAATTTGGTTGCATCGATTCAGTCCTTTACTAGGAAAAGTAAAAACACCTTTAATGAAAGATATTTGTCCTAAATCTTTATCAGAAAGACAATGGCATCTTTTCTTAGGAAGCACTCTTTCTATCTTTGTAAGTATTGCCTTTCAATGGAAGTGGGGATTAAAAATTGGAGGTTTTGGATTTGCTATTTCTTCTGCTCTTTTATTTTATAATTTAGTTAAAGCCGTTCGTATTGAAACACCTGAAGTACCTAAAACACCTGAAATGCCTAGCTTTGATGAATTCCAAAATATGTTTCCTAAACAAGCTGCTGATGAGAAAAAAAATTAATTTTAAAATCCTATTAATTCTAGCTATTCTAGCAGTTTCAATTGCTATTTTTATTGGATTTTATAATCCTCAAAAAACACAATTAACAAAATTGATTACTCATGATGAAACTTTTAAATTAAAGAAACTCACTAATTTTCAGTGGGAACGAGTTTTTATTTTTGCTCCATATACATCTCAAACAGCCATTAACCGAACAATTGGATATCAATGGTTAGAATTAAAAGAGGAAAAAACGAATATTCATCAATCTGATGAAATTTCACTACTTGTGTTCTTAAATCAAGGAAAGGTTACCAAGTATATTGAGCATACTAGATCAAAAGGTGATTTTTCAAGACTAGGAAAGAAAGGCGGATACCTTGTCAAAGATGCAATTTTTTATACAAAAACTGCATTAAAACAACAATGGCTTTATATTTATAAAAAATAATTTTTTACAATTGTAATTCCTTTATTTTTTTAGGTTCATCAATAACAAAGACACTCACAATTTTTAATTGTTCTTCTGATTTTTGGAGTATGTATTTTGTTGTGAAGTCAGTAATTAGTGCATGATTTTCATCTAAAAAGAACCATTTTAACTCAACTAAAGAAGAAATTGGGTTCATATCACTTAAATTGAGTATTTCAAATTTAACAGATTGAACTCCAAATTTTTTATACAATTGCATTAACCTTTCTACATTTTTGCCAAAAGCTTCAATATCTCGAAAAACGACTGGTCCTTTATCTACATAAAAAATACTTGGAAAATGATAAAACTCAGCAATTTCATTACTATTACCATTTTCAAAAGTTTGGGCATATTTTTCAAAAAATAGTTGAATTCCCTCTTGATTCATAAAAACTCCTTCCTCTAAATTTTATTTTAATAGATCAATTGCAGATAAAACAAACTCTTCTGATAACGAAATTTGAATAATTATATCACTTGCCATTAGAAGATTTTTATCCTCATAATTTCGATTCTTTTTTTCCTCGAAGTTTTTTAATGCCTTCTAGTTCAACTAATAATTCATCATTTGAAAGTACTTTCTTCATTAATTTTCTTCTAAAAAATTGTGTTTCACTAAGTTTTATAAATTGGAAGTAAAGTCCTATAAATTTTGATGATTTTTCTTTATCACAATTAATAAAAAAGAAACAAATGAAATGAGATTTTTCCTAGTAACATCTTTCACAAAGAATATAAAAGTCTCTTGTTATTATCGACCTTTCCTCTTATAGAATAAAATATTAGTTGATTAACTTTATTACTCTTAGAGGAAATATGGAATCTGGATGCTTTTTTCGTGGATTAAGTATTTTTATTATACTTTCTTTTTTTACCTTCCTTATTGCTTGTGATCGAAAACAGTCTCAATCTAAAAAGGCTGTCTCTCCAACAAAGATTATTACATCAACCGTTACTTATTCAGGTAATATCAAAGGATTTCTCGCACGACCAGAAGGAGATGGAGCTAAACCAACTGTAATTTTAATTCATGAATGGTGGGGATTAAATGAAAACATTCGTGATAATGCTCGTGCATTTGCAAAGGCTGGTTATATTGCTTTAGCTGTTGATTTATACTCAGGAAAAGTCGCCTCAACACAAGCAGATGCAAGAAAATATGCAACAGAAGTTCGTAGTAATGTGGCTCCTGCGTTTAAAAATCTAAAAGATGCAATTAGTTACCTAAAAACACAAAGTTTTGTAAATGCTAGTCGTATTGGATCAGTTGGATGGTGTTTTGGCGGTGGATGGTCTTATCAAATGGCAAAAAATGACTTGGGTGTAAAAAGTTCTGTTATTTATTATGGAAGATTCAACCCAAAAGATGATTTAAGTAAAATGCGGAGTACCATTCTTGGACATTTTGCGGAAAAAGATCGATCCAT
>JBNMNM010000284.1:0-4462 GCA_051275585.1 bacterium
ATATTGAATATAGTATGGCTTCCATAACGATACTCCATAAGTTCCTCCTCAATAACTAGAGCTTATGCCAAAAATAAGCCTCAATGGGAGTGATAAATCTAACCGTCTAAAAGACGGTGGTTTTAATCTTACGAAAGACTAATAAAATTGTTCAAGTTATTTTTTCCACGTTCCTAACAGCTAGCAATCAGTAATAAAAACTGTAAGTGATCTTTGTGACTGATTCTATAAAAAGAGAAGCTGCATTTATGGTAAAAAATGTTTTGGCCAATATTTTTCAGGTTCTGCTTCAAATTTTATTCTTTCCTTTTTAGTTGGATGCGTAATCTCTAACGAACGTGCATGGAGAGCAACAGCTTTCTTTCCAAACTGTGTTTTTGAGCCATATCGAAAATCTCCCAATAATGGAAACTTTCGACTTGAAAATTGCACACGAATTTGATGATGTCTTCCCGTTTCTAACTCAATCTCTACCCACGAAACTCCATTTTTATAATCCAATAGCTTAAATGAAAGCTCTGCATGTTTTGGTTTTTGTGTAAATTTTCTCTTTATTTGATCATTAAAAACATAACTATTCACTTCATCACGGACAATTTGATCTATCCAAGTTCCTGACTTGGGTACTTTTCCTTCGACTAATGCCCAGTATATTTTTTTTGTAGTTTTTAAACGAAACTCTTCAGATAGACGACTTGCAGCTTTTGTAGTTCGAGCAAATGCAATTACTCCAGAAACGGGTCGATCTAAACGGTGAACTAAACCTAAAAATACATTTCCAGGTTTATTAAATTTTTCCTTTAAAAATTCTTTTCCAATATCTAATAAGGAAAGGTCTCCTGTATGATCAGGCTGAACAAGCATACAACTTGCTTTCTGGACAACAAGAAGATGATTATCTAAATATAAAACATTCAGCATAGCTACCCACAAAAAAAGAAAGGACTTAAGATGCAACTTATTACAAATTTTAGACTAGATGCAGATGGGAAATATATGTGGAGTCTTAGTGACAATGGAAAATTTGCTCACTTTCAAACCAATACGCAGAAAAAAGGATTATATCAATGCTTAGAAAACCAAATAAAAGAATTGAGGTCTGTCGATGAATTTGAGCTTCCAGATAGTCCTATGGAAGCTGTGAAATTATTGCGAAGATCAACAAAAGGATGGAAATAACAACTTATTTTTTTTTCTGAAAATAGTGTAATTTCATTTGCCATGTTCTATTTCTATACTTTTGAATAAAGCCTGAAACTTGAACATAATCGCCCTTTTGAAGCGATTGAATAGGAAACATTTTTTGATGTTTTCGAAAACTAATAAAGGGAAATCCATTTCTAAGTTTTTTATTTTTGAGATAAATTGCAGTTACACTCTTTCTAAATGTTCTTTTTTTCACTACATAGCCTCGAATCCAAACAAATTTTCCTTT
This sequence comes from bacterium, assembly GCA_051275585.1. Taxonomy (GTDB): domain Bacteria; phylum SAR324; class SAR324; order XYD2-FULL-50-16; family JBNMNM01; genus JBNMNM01. Next base: position 1,436 of record JBNMNM010000284.1, read on the forward strand.
ATATTTTGCTGGCTTCAAAGAAAGTGCATTCAATCTTCTTTTTACATAAAGTGAATTTTTTGTAGAAAATACAGTCTTACCTTCCCGCTTTAAACGTTTTAGGTATTTTTTCTTTGAAGAATTAGTACTCCAAATTCCTTTTCCTTTTCGAAAAGCAGAGGATTCAGCTTTTGTATAATAGGAATAATCTTTTGGAAAAGAAAATCGAGTATCAAAATAACTGTGTCCATTACGAATAAGAGATGCATTAATATTTGTTCTTCCTACTACTACAACAGCTAACAGCCTCTTATACTTTCCTCTTTGATTATTAGGATTAACCCATAACAAAATATTTTTTTTATTTCGTATTTTTTTTGTAAGAAACTGTTTTGCAGGTTTTCCAAACTTTAAATCTTTGCCTTTATGTGATGATGAAAGTTCAGGAGTATCTACATATAACAAACGGATTCGTTGTTTCTTTGAAATCCCTTTAATTTTAGCAGTAAAAGTATCACCATCATAAACTTGAATTATCTTTGTTACTTTTAGTTTTTTCCATTCAAAATCAATACCTTTAACTGCATAAGCAGAAAATGGAAAAACTAGATAACTAAATAAAAAAGAACTCAAAACCCAACTAAATAAACTTTTTATACTCATAATAACATCAACCTACTTAACATCTTTTAAACGAATTTCATTAGGAGCAAATGTTTTTCCATCAGGCTTCATAATTTGAATTCCAACGCCTAATTTATCTTTAAACTCATCTTCAATTTCACCCACAGTATTGTATTTTTGGATGGTAATTGATTTTATATTTTTTCGATTTTTATAAACATCAGATAATTTATGATGATCCTCTGCAACTCTAGCTCCTTTCCCCGTATTAGTTGTTTTGTAAATTCGGATTTCGGTGTTAAACGATTCTCGAAACAGTGTTTTTAAGTTTTCCACTGTCATTTCGTTGGTAATCTGGATGCTTTGTAGGCTTCTTTCTTTCCGAAGAATTTCTTTGGCTTCTTTCAACATTCCACGGATTTTTTCAACAATTTCCATAGCTTGCTGGGGGATATAGGTGGTTATTTATGAAATGAGTCTTTAATACGTTTCAACATTTTTTTTTCTTTAGGATGCACTATACCATCAGATGTAGCAACTTGCTGTGCATAATATAATACTTTTTCTTTCCATTCTGGTTTTTCTACCATTTCAAAACGCTTTAAGAGCAAACTAACAGCAACATTAAAAGCTCCCTGATCGTCAAGAATTAACATAATCAATTCTTCTGAATACTGCTTAAATGCATTTATTGCTTCTTCTTCTGAAAGAGTATGTAATACATCTTCATTATTACTAATAATTTCTCGAATTTTGTGAATTTCTTGATCTACTAATACACCATCAGCACAACTAATTAGCGTAACAGCCGCAATGATAGCTAAACTAAACTTTTTCTCTTCAGATATTTCCTCAGACATAGCACGCCTTAAATTATTCTCAAGAGTAGATAAAAAATCACGAATACTTGCAAACATTAGCAACTTAATAATGCTTATTTAAAAATAAGCGATGCACCTAATATGTAAAAAAAAGACCATTAGATATATTGTGTTGTAACGATTCATAAAAAATAAATCAAGCGTGAACCTTTTTTTACAAAATAAATCATCCCCTAAAATACTAATTTATATTTTAGGGGATTTTTTACTACTTACAACAAATCATGATCTAAGGACGTACTGGAAAGTGACTTGTAATCGCTTTCATGTATTGAGTTCGTTCAAATGCACTTGGATCATCGCAGTTGAGTTGACTCATACTTCCTTTCATCTGTGAAATGGATTCATACTCATGCTCTAACATCCATTGTTTTAAATCACTTTCAATAGTCTGGATATGATGAATACCATGTCTGTAAAGAGCTGAACACAACATTGTTACATCTGCCCCTACCATCACCATTTTTAGAACATCATGTGCAGTTTGAATTCCACTTGTTGCTGCTAAACTCATACCTGTACGACCATAAAGCAATCCTAGCCAAGCTAATGGAAGTCGAATCGCATGAGCTGTACTAAATAGAATATGTGGCTCAATAGCTAAATGTTCTAGATCAATATCTGGTTGGTAGAAACGATTGAATAGAACTAAACCTTCTGCTCCAACTTCTTCAAAACGTTTTGCCATATTCGCCATATTGCTAAAGAAAGGACTTACCTTAATTGCAACAGGAATATTTACTACTGCTTTGATATCTTTTAAAATATCAATATAGTTTTGTTCAACTTCTGCACCAGTTACATCCATACTGGATGGGATGTAATAGATATTGAGCTCTAGAGCATCTGCTCCAGCTTCTTCAATTTGTTTTGCATAGTTAATCCAACCACCATCAGTTACCCCATTTAAACTAGCAATAATAGGAACATCAACTGCTTGCTTTGATTTTCGAATTAATTCTAGATAACTTTCTGGGCCAACAAAAAGATCTACAGGCTCAGGAAAGAAAGTTAATGCTTCTGCAAAACTGTCTGTTCCATATGATAAATGATGATGAAGCTCTTGACTGTCACTTGTTAATTGCTCTTCAAAAAGAGAAGGAAGAACAATTGCTGATGCTCCAACATCTTCCATGTGTCGAATCTTATCAATGTCTTCTGATAAAGGAGACGCAGAAGGAACAAGTGGTGTTCTAAGGTCTAAACCTAAATATTTTGTAGTTAAATCCATATTGTCCTCAAACAATGAAATTGAATAAATGCACTGATTATTCAGATTCTTTAGTGAAAGTTTGACTTGCTAAATGCTCATAATGTGCTCTTCGCTCTTTAACTCGTTTCTCTGCCATTGCAAGCATTTGTTTCGCAACTTCAGGCTTACTTTTGGTCAACATTTTGAAGCGATTTTCCATATAGAGATATTTTTCAAGCGAAAATCCACTTGTTCTTGAATCAAGTTGTAATGGGTTTAATCCTTTTTCTTTTCGATCTGGATGATGTCGATAAAGAATCCACTGTCCAGAACTTACCACTGCCTTTTGAT
>JBNMNM010000285.1:0-4456 GCA_051275585.1 bacterium
ATTGGAAATGATTTGAATGAATTTACAATTGGTGCTCGTTTTATGATTGGAACATTTGGAGCTATTGAATTTGGTGCTGTAGAAAATTACACTCAAGGACCACATAACATTGACATTGCATTCTTCGCAAATTTATTGTTCACCTTTTAAATTCATAATTTGATCATTTTTAAAGGTTATTTGTAGTGTCACCAGAAAAAATTTCCTCATTATTCAAAATATTACATACTTCTAATCCAAATCCTGAAACAGAACTTAACTTTCAAAACACATTTGAATTATTAATTTCTGTTATCTTAAGTGCTCAAGCAACTGATATTTCTGTAAATAAAGTAACTCCTGCATTATTTGCAATCGCACCAACTCCTGAATCAATGGTAAATTTAGGAGTAGACGAAATCAAAAAGAAGATAAAGAGTATAGGTTTATATAACTCAAAAGCAAAAAATATTTATCTTTGCTGTAAAAGTCTTGTTGAAAACTTTAAATCACAAGTTCCAAGAACAAGAAAAGAGTTAGAATCCCTTGCAGGTGTCGGAAGAAAAACTGCTGGTGTTGTTTTAAATGAAGCATTTGGTGAAAAAACAATTGCAGTTGATACTCATGTATTTCGAGTTTCAAATCGGTTAGGATTAGTCAAAGCAAAAACTGAGATTGAAACAGAAAAAGAGTTAATGAAAGTAGTTCCTGACTTTGTTTTGCAAGATGCACATCACCTACTTATTCTTCACGGCAGGTATATTTGCAAAGCAAGAAAGCCTGTTTGTAGTCAATGTCATCTCACAGAATACTGTGAATATCCTGATAAAATAATCGATGTTTGAATTACTACCTACGTTTTTCCAAGGATTACAAAATTGGGTTCAAGAGCAAAATCAAGAGCCTTATTTTAAACAACTCTATCAATATTCTGCAAAGCATCAAAAAATCCCTTTACTACTTCTAAAAGTTTGGCGATTTTATCTACTCCAATTTTTTTTACAAAAAAAAGAATTTATTACACTCTCGCAAAGTGTATTGAATTTATTTGATCGCACAGCTTTCGAATTAGCCAACTGTCAAGATTTTATAACTCAAAAAGAAGTTCTTAAAATTATTGATCCATTATTGTTGTGTTGTTCCCAACAATCTGATCGAGAAGAACTAATTCAGTGTATTTTTCAGCTTCATCAAAAACGAAATTTATGGAGTAGCGGAGAATACCACCAACTTTTACAAAATGATTTATTGTCAGGGTTAAAGAAAATCCAATATGATTTTCGATTTACTAGTATGTGGGATACAGCAGCATTCATAAAACAATGTGGTTATTCTTGTGTTGCTTCAAAATCTCTTTTTTTAACATGGTGTCGTTTTGCACAACATTCAGAAGATGAGATTGAATACTCTAAGTGGGTTTACGAAGTTAATGAGCTTTTAAAAGAAGATAGTGACTACTGGGATTTTGTTTTTGATGAGATTTTATTTCCAGCAAAAAAATCTAAGTTATCTCTTTGTGAAGAAAATCCCAATTGCAGTATTTGCCCTATACAAAAAAACTGTCTATTTTTCTCAATAAATAGAGAAGAAAAAAAGATTAAAACAATACAAAATCAATTATTAGCTGGTGATTTTGATTCAATCCAAGATCAACCATTAATTTTATTTCTTGCTGGTGAACGTTGGAATCAGTCAAAAAATCAAAGTAAAATAATTCAGTTTTTTTTATCAGACAAAAACCAACGCTTTAGCTCTTTTCCCGTTCCAGAAAATGAGGAAAGTTTTTCCGCCTTTTTGCTTGGACTCAATGAGTTAAATCGTCGTAGAGATGCACAGCCTACATTAAATTACGGAGAAAGTTTTCAAGGAAGTCAATCAGTCTACGAACATTTACGACTAAAAATAGGTGATTCTGCTCAAGAGTCATTTTATATTTTTATTCTTGATCATAAGAATCGAAACTTACAACTTCAGTTAGTTTCAAAAGGTACAATTAGTCAAAGTTTAGTGCATCCTAGAGAAGTTTTTTCTCCTGCAATTCAACTAAGGGCATCATCTGTTATTTTGGTTCATAACCATCCTAGTGGTAGTGTAACTCCTTCCAAACAAGACTATGAAGTAACAAAAAGACTTTTTAATGCTGGAAAAATTCTAGGCATTCAAGTCTTAGATCATATTATTATTGGCAGAAATTGCTATTATAGTTTTGTAGATGAAGGGGATTTGCCCCTGTAAACCAAGTAAAAATTTTATTTTAAAGAGGAAATTGTGAAGTTTGTTGATACGGCGAAACTATTTGTTCGTTCTGGAAATGGTGGAAACGGTTGTGCTTCATTCCGTCGTGAAAAATATATTGAATTTGGTGGCCCTGATGGTGGAGATGGTGGAGACGGTGGGAATGTTTATATTGTCGGAAGTGCTCAACTAAATACTCTTCAGGATTTAAAGTTAAACCCACATCAACGAGCTAAAAACGGTCGTGGTGGAATGGGAAAACAGATGACTGGCCGCTCTGGTGAAGATAAAATTATTGCTGTTCCTTTTGGAACCATCATTGTGAATGTAAATACTGATGAAATTATTTGTGAAATTTTAGAAGAAAAACAGTATCAGATTCTCAAGGGTGGACGAGGTGGTCTTGGAAACATTCATTTTAAATCAAGTACAAATCGTGCTCCACGATTTGCTCAAGATGGAGCTGAAGGGCTAGAACTGGTTCTTGGTTTAGAACTGAAACTAATGGCTGATGTTGGGCTTGTTGGATTTCCAAATGCAGGAAAATCAACTTTAATTTCAACAATTTCAAAAGCACGACCAAAAATTGCAGATTATCCATTTACTACACTTGTTCCTAACTTAGGGGTTGTTAAATTAGAATCCTTTAAATCATTTGTAGTTGCTGATATTCCTGGAATTATTGAAGGTGCTCATGAAGGAACAGGATTAGGTGATCAATTTTTAAAGCATATTCAAAGAACTAATGTGCTTGCATTTTTAATTGACTGTTCTTATCTCGCTGAACATATTCCACTTGAAGCATATGAAATACTAGTTAACGAGCTAGAAAAGTATAGCGAAGAACTAGGTGATAAAAAAAGGGTTGTATTACTTTCTAAAATTGATGCTATTGATAATGAGCTTTGGACATTAGAAGAAACTCAAAAATCATTTGATGAAATAGGAGTAACAACATTCCCCATTTCATCAGCAACAAGAAGTGGTTTAGATGATTTAGTGAAACTTCTTGGAAATATTATTGAGGAAGAAAAAGAAGCTCAAGAAAAAGCCATAGAAGAAGCACTGCTTCAAATTGAGAAAGACAAAAAAGCTCAAGAAAAGGCACTTTTGCGAGATACTCGTGACTTTTAATCTTTTTTCATTCGAAAAATAATACTACTCAAACAAATAAAAATTACATTAGGGGCAAATGCAGCTATCCAATTTACCAATGCCCCTGCATGATTCAAGGCAAGGAAAAGCTTATCTAAAAGAATAAAACAAAAACCTAAAATAATTGCTGTAATGATTCCCATAATTGGGTTATCGTGCCGAGCAGAGAATATTGAAAAAGGAAATGCAAGCAACACCATGATTGGAATCGTAAAAATCCCTGCAATTTTTTGAAATATTGCCATCCATAAGTGTTGTACATCTAATCCATTTTTCTTTAATCTTTGAATTTCAAAGTAAATTGTAAGAATAGGATGGTTAATTACAGGTTTACTAAGAATATCTTTAAAAATTTGTGGAAAAATTTGAACTTGAAGGTTATTTTTCTTCAATTTTTCATAAAGTAAATACTCTTTTCCAAATTTTCGAGATATTGTTTTATTTATAGACCAATTTTTTTCTGAAAGGTGTAAATCAAGAAATTTTTTCTTTTGAGCAATCTCAAGTGTTGGCGAAAACTGATAATTAATAATCTGTTTTACTGTTTGATCTTTCTTTAGTGCACCTCGAAAAAAATAGATTTGATTATTACGAATTCTCCATTGAACATTCTTTGCGGCGTTCTTTTTGCTTAGCTGAATACTGGACTTTGATTGAAGCCATTTTGCTAGATAACTTTGATTGCAATAACTGAATCCTGCCATTAGGGTGCTAGTTAAAAGAAGAGGCCATAAAATTTGGAAAGTACTTCTTCCTGCAGCCTTTATAGCAATAATTTCAGAAGTTTTACTAAGAGAATATAATGTTAAGGTTGTTGCAATAAGTGTTGTAATTGGGGTAAGAAAATCAATCAGAAGGGGAATTTGTGATAGAATATTCCAAAATATACCATTCCATCCAATTTCTTCAATTTCACCTTTTCCAATTTCAACAAATACTTCAAATAAAATTGCGATCGCTGCAATTGAACTAAAGCAGTAAAAAAAGAATGTTAGAAATTCTTGAATTAAGTAACGATTGATTTTCAGCATTTTAAAAATATAGTTTTATTCTGATTCCCAAAAGGGTTTCTAAGTCTTAATTTTAG
>JBNMNM010000286.1:0-4451 GCA_051275585.1 bacterium
TTCCGCAGATAAAGAAGCAATTCAAACCTTAGTTAGTTTGGGGTATGACTGGAAGAGTTATCCTAAATATTTAGAGAAAATTGGAAAATTTTTGAATAAAAAGGAAGGAAAAGTTCTTTCAAAAACTCATCCTCCAATGCAGAAACGAGTTCTAAAAATTCAACAAGCAATTCAGCTTGGTGATTTAAATAATCAAGGTGGAAAGAAAAAAGCGAAGCGGTTTTATGAAAACGTTAAAAGTTAAAATCCTTTTGTTTAGTTTTTTATTAGGAGTATTTGGAGAATCCTTACTCTTCGCAGATACCTCTCATTATAAAGATCTTTTAGTTGGTGCTCGAGCGGCTACAATGGGAGGTGCTTATGCTGCAATCGCAGATGATGCTACAGGAGCATATTATAATCCTGCTGGATTAGTATATAGTCCAGGAAGTGTAATGACTGGAATTGCTAATTCATATCATTTTACCTTTAATGAATATGAAAAAACAGTACAAGGTCAGAATGAAGAACGTGATAGTACTGAGTATTTTCCAAACTTTTTAGGTTATATGAAAAGAATGGGAAATGTTATTGCTGGATTTTCATTTGCTCTGAATGATTCAATACAAATTGAACAAAATCAAACACTGTTTGATACAAGCAATGTTAATTATTACACAATAGTAAACAGAAAAAGCAAAGATAATACATATCAATTTGGACCAACAGTTGCCTACAAAGCAAGTGAGAAGTTTTCGATTGGTGGGACATTCTATTATTATCAAAGAGAGTATAGTCTTCAATATTCTAACTTAGAGCGAAGTGTAAGTGGAGATTATTGGAAATATGAAAATACAGCACATTCTGAGCTTGGTTGGACCGCTAAATTAGGAATGATGTGGGCTCCAGTAAAACCACTTTCAATTGGACTTGTTGTTGCTAAAACCTTTCCCATTTATGCCGTTCAAATTGAACAGGTTAGCCTCAAAAATACTGGAAGTTTAACGACGTCTTTTTTTGAAACAAAAACACATGAACAACGAAAATTTCCAACTCAAGTAACATTAGGAATTGCTTATTTTCCTACACCATATTTGGTGATTTCAACAGATTTAGATTATTATGTTTTACACTCAACAAATAAGACGAGTGTACTTAATGTTTCTGCTGGAATTGAGTACTTTATTAATGAGCGAAACTCGTTGAAAGCTGGGTTGTACACAAATTATGATAATGATATTGAACCCACGTCAACTACTACAAGTACAGAAAAAATTGATTTATTTGGAATCACTGGAGGTTTCTCAATCTATTCAGGTCCTACAACAATCACGATTGGTGCAATTTATTCTCGAGGAGTAGGGCATGCACAAGAAATTGATAATTCTAGTGCAATTCAAACTGTAACCCGACAAACATTTACTTCAGTGTTAGCTGTTAGTTACACAATGCAGTAAGTATTAATTAAATTGTTTTTTGTGATATTGCATTAAACATAATGAAAGCTGGTAACTTTCAAATAGTTTTATTTTTATTTGTTCAAATGTTGAACCAGTAATATTCCAGTTTTCTAAATGTTGCCTTCCAAATGCTGTTCGTCTGACTTGATTATAAAGTTGAATGACTGTTTCTTGATCATTAAATAACTGGGCTACTTTTTCAGGGGATAGTTTTAAAAAAGATTCCCCTGTATGTCTTGAAATACTTCTTTCTACTTCAGAAACCCCTTCTAGTAAAATTTGTACGTGATCTTTGAATGCAACCAGCTGTTTTATATTTTTTCGAATGACTCGGTCTGCAATTGCTAACTTTCGTGCAAACTCAGTAAAATCAATAATCGTATGATTTTTCGATTCATATTGTGCGTCTTGCCAACGAACATTTTGAATCATTGTTCTTGTGATGAAAATAAGGCTCAACATTTCTTTGTGAAAAATAGCAAGTTCTTCTTTGTCGAGTTGTTTTGTTTCAAAAAGATAGTTTAGTAATGTTTTTCGTTCACGAGCACCAAGGTTCATTGTAATAACATCAGCAAAAGTAAACAGGGTAAGCCGAGGTTTTCCAAATTCAAAAGCAAGGAAACGAAAAGGAATCCGAGATAAATTAAATAGATACCCCTGTTTCTTTTCAGGACGTTTTGCTAATTCCTTAAAGGTTTTTTCTCGAACAACATAAGGTGAAAACATTGATGATTGATCACTTTCCTCTTGATCTTTTGAGTACTTTGTAACGGCATCAAATCTTTCAGCAATGGATGTACTTTCTGCTTTTGTTGTTAAACGAGTTCTTTCATATTCTAACAATCTTTTTTTAATTCGATTATTTAAAACGAGCTGTTGGTAAAAATAATCTTTTAATTGCAAGGAGCTTTTCAACTCTTCCTCATAGAGTCGTCCTATAGAAGTCTGTCTAAATTCTGCAAAAAACTTATCTAACTCTTCATCACTATTAAGAATTGGAATGATGGTATCAGGTGTTACTTCATCAACAGAAATATTTTTTTGTTTTGCAAACCATCGTTCAATTTCAAGAAGAATCATGAGAATAAATTCTCGATCTTCATGTTCTTTTAGAAAAATGGGGTTATTAACAGGAATTTTTCCATGTAGACTTTCTAAAATATTTTTAAGTGGAAGCAGTTGAAGCTTATTATTATCATCGTATAAATTGAGGTGAGGATATGTTTTTGCTTTTGGAATCACCTTACTCATAAGATTACGAAGACTAGGGACTTCGCTCTCAAGAACCTCTTTTTCTTTTTGTGTGATTTGTCCAGAATTTTTAATATATTTTAAAATACTTTTGTGCATTTGATCAGGTAAACCCATCATTACAACTTCACCATATCGGAAAAGGTTAAAATGATATTTTCCAAATTCAAATGTAATATAACAAAATGTAATCCCAGCTAATTGTAATAATTTTGTACTTTTTCGAGCTTGAGGAGCATCATCAAAAAATGCATCAAATAGTTGATGACTTTCTAAACTTGTTTCTTGTGTGTTAAGTCCTAATTCTTCTACTTTTGAAGTTTCTGTTTTTTCTAAATATAAAATTTCCTTCCAAAAAGCTTCTTGAATTAACTCTGAGGATACTGTTGAATCATTTCTAACATCTTGATAAGTAACTACTTTTTGGATACCTGTTGCAAGGTCTTGATAGTAATCAGAAAAACCATTTTTATCAGATTCGTAAATTTGGCGGATTTTTAAAAATAGTTTGATAACATAAGTTTTTGATTTTTTATAAAGAGTTTTTAAAATTGTTGTTCGATCATCAGGGTGTAAATAGCCTAGAAAGTGAAGCAAGTGTTTTGATTTTTGTTTTTGTAACTGGTTGTAGTGTTCTAAAAATGTTTTTTTAAGGGTTGGGATTGTAAAGTGATAAGCCTCAAAATCATCATAAACAGCATCTTTTTTTAATGCACTTGTCTCAAGATTTAAGATTGGAACCAATTCTTTTAATACTTCTGATATTTCATCTGGCGGAGTGATACCACGAGCATTTGCAACTAATAAAACTCTAGATAGAATGATGTATAGTCTTCGTAGATCATTAATAAAAATAGGTTTTTCATTATCAAGCACATTTTCTTTTGCTTCTTTACAAAGAAAACGAATTGTCTGCAAAAATTGATGTTTGTATGGATTAAGCCGTTTTTCTTGAAGAAAAGTTACTTGAACTAGCTTTTCAAATTGATCATATTCTAAAATAAATTGAATAAACCGAAAAAACCAACGAGCGATTCGGTTTATAATATAGATTTTAATGAATGGAGCTTGTTTTTGAAGATAAGTAATAAATTTATGAAGAAGATTGAAAACAACCAGAGGGTTAGTCATAAAAATAACCGCATCTGTTTCTTTTGGAATCTTGCTGTAATAATTTTTTTCTGCGTGAGAATTAATTAAGTCTAATCCTGTTTTTGATAAATAAGTACAAAATGAAGGGTTAGCTACACGAGCAATTGAAACCGTCATTTGGTTTAGTTGATTTGAAACTCCATCTTCTGCATCAATCGCAAGTACTGCATTTAAATCACTTGTAAAGCCTTCTTTTTCAGCAAGTTGTAATAACTCTTTATCTTGAAATTGTAATTGTTCTCGAATCTTCGCAATTTGCAAATTATGTTGATCATATTCACGATAGAAGATACTTGATTTACTTTGTAAGAAATGGTCAATCCGCTTGAATTGACTCATCATTTTTTCTTTTTTTTCTGCTGGAGATTCGATAGCTTCAGTCATACTTATTTTTTGTCAACAAACGGTAAATTTTTTATTACTTTGGGCTTTCATTAAAAATGAAAGCCTAAGAAAAAGTAAAATTATTCAACAAGTTTTTCTTGAAGCAATGCTTCAAGTTCATCGACTTCTAATACAGAAATTCCAAACCCAATGGCTTTTTTTTCTTTGGAACTACCACTTCCTTTTGTTTTTGTAATTAGATGAGTAGTTCTTTTAGAAACACTA
>JBNMNM010000287.1:0-4444 GCA_051275585.1 bacterium
ATCGGCCTATTTAATCGATTTCAATGAAGCCGTATCAATAAAGTCAACCACTTAAAAAATGTAATTTTCTCATAATTGAGATGTGTCCTAAGTACAGACTTTAGTGGGGGGAGTTTTTCAAAAGGGACTATGTTTGATAATCATTTTATTTCAGATAAAGTTGTAATTTTAGATAAAAATACTTCCTTAAATGTAACAATTGATAAATCAAAATTACGACTCCCCAATACAACAACAAGCCCCACCATTCCCATTTGATTTGAATTTTCCAGACTCCAAAATGATTCCAAGATTCATTCCATAAAATAAGTTTTTCCCAAATTCTCATTGTAGCATTCATTAGTGAATACAAAAAGAATTCTCCAGATTGCCAATCAAAATAAAATGAAATTATATTATGTCCTACAATAAGAATTCCTAAGGGCATTACTAAGTATGTTACAAAAGAAATATGAATTAAATTATTAATTACCCCTGTAAAACTCACCAAGTGGAAATAAGTACTACTAATTGGAAAAGTAAAAATTAGAATTGAAATTGTAATAAAGATGCTTCCTTTCATCACATTTAATAAATTGATGTACCATTTTTTTCTCTGCGAAATTTTTGGCAACAAAGGAAGCAGAATTAAGATAGCGAATACAGATAAAAATGAAAGTTGGAATGCGACACTGCGAAGAAGTAATGGATTACTAATTACAAAAAAAACAGCAATTGTTAGCACAATAAACCAAGTTGGTTGCCAAGGAAAAATATGTTTAATTAGTAACCAACAACATAGCATCAACCATGCTCGTTGTGCTGTGATTGGCATTCCAATAAGAGATAAGTAAAAAAAGACAAGAATGACTGATGTAAGATCAACAAAAAAGAAACTTCTTCCTTCAAGCACAAATGAAGTAAAAAACAATCCTGTGATTAATCTTCCGACAATAAAAATCCAGAAATAAAGCATTCCAACATGTAATCCTGAAATAGCTAAGAGGTGATATGTTCCCAAAGATTGAAATCGTTTTTTCCATTTCTTAGAAAGTTGAAATCGATCAGCAGTAAAAAGAGCTAAAAATAACTTTTGAGGAATATTCTGCAAATAATATTTTGCTTTTGATTGGATATGATAAAAAAGCGGCCCTTTTGATAATCGTTTTATTTCTTGAGTTTCATTTGAAAAGGAGAAAAATCGTTTTGCAATAAAAACGATTTTTTTTGAGGGTGTTAAAGAAGTTAGAACTAAATCTGCGGTTAATTGATCTCCAATTTGGAAAAATTTTCTTTTAAGAACAAAGCTACTTGATAAATATATTTTGCTATAAGGTAGCTTCCATTGTTTTTGATGACACCATACTTGAACTTTAATTAAGTTAATTTCATCTTTTTGATAAGATTCACTCCATGAATTAGCAACAATTCCTGTTAACCCTGTTGGATTCTGACAAACTTTATTTTGAGAAAAGGTTAGACTTGAAAAATGAAAAAAACACCAACAAATCAATCCAATTAAACTTAAATAACGTATTTCTGAAAAAAACAATCCAACAATTAAAATACTTCCTAAAAACAACAAAAATAGTTGCCAAAAAGATAGTGGTATAAAGTAGATAAAAATAAGACTTGATACCAGTAATATACCGAAGAAAAATACTGGTTGTTTGAAAGTATATAATAACGATTGATCACTCATTTTTAATGCAAAATTTTAACATTCCATGTATTCATGCTTTCTAAATTAGAACAAAAAGGTCAAAACGGGATAAATTTTGAATATCCTAAAAATCAAGTAATATTTCTATTTTGATTTTAAAGAGGAGGAGTAATGGCAGAATCAACAACAATGGTCTGGTATCATGCAAATTGCCCTGATGGATTTGGTGCTGCATGGGCGGCATGGAAAAGATTTGGAGATAATGCTAGCTATTTTCCAACTCATCATGGAGAAAATCTACCTCATTTTGATGAAAACACAACCATTTATATGGTTGACTTCTCTGTGAAAAAATCAGTTATGGAGGAAGTTTGCCAAACTGCACATCAAGTAATTGTTATTGATCATCATAAATCAGCAGTTGAAGACCTGATATGGAATGAGAGTAAACAACCTGAAAATTTAGATCTTCACTTTGATATGGATCATTCAGGTGCAGTTCTTACATGGGAATTCTTTCATCAAGAACCAACGCCCCTACTACTTAAATATATTGAAGACCGAGATCTTTGGCGGTTTCAACTTGAAAGCAGTTCTGCTGTAAGTGCATGGTTCCAATCAATTCAATCTGATAATTTTCAAATATTTGGTGAATTAGTAGATATTTTAAGCGAAGAAACACAAAAAAATACAGCAATTATCGAAGGAAATGCAATTTTGCGATATATCACATTGCAAGCTGAAAAAATTGCAAGTTTAGCTCACTTAGTAAAATTAGATGGTCATGAAGTTTGGTGTGTAAATTCTAGTATGTTTGCTTCTGAGGTAGGTGCTATTTTAGCAGAGAAAGGTCCATTTGGAATTGTATGGCGTGCAAAAGGTGGAAAAAAGATTTTTTCTTTACGAGGAAACGATAAAGTGGATGTTTCTGAAATTGCAAGTCAGTTCGGTGGTGGTGGTCATAAAAATGCGGCTGGTTTTCAAACACTTCTTCATGAAAGTCCTTACCAAGAAATATAAAAATTATAGGAAAAGATTTTTCTTTTCCTATTTTTTTTAAAAAACAAATCTAAGCCTCTCTTTTTTCTCAAATACATACCTCTATCAAAAATAACATTAATTAAAATTGCTCACTTTTCCATGTTGTTCTTCTGTGTGTCCATTCCCATCGATCAATTGCAAATTCGTCCATAAATTCATCAGTCTCAATAATTTCATATTTTCTTGAAAAGAATAAGCTAATTGAAATATCGATTAAACTAATCAAACTGTTAAAAGAACTGCCCATTTTATCCCCCTATTTATCCAAAAAATAATGTATCTGTCACATTATCCAAAAATTGTACCTAAATCATAAATTACTGTAATATCTATGTTCTATACTTACCACTTTATCAGTTTGCTTGTTTAATCATCAAACATTGAATAAAAAGTTGAAAATATAGGCATTCAAAAGGATTTATTTGTTAATATTTTACAAATATAATTTCCCTCTTAATCATAGACTCTCTATACGGTTATTTGATTTTTATAATCTGTAAAGCAACCTTCATTGACGCTTATTTAAGTAAAAAAGAAAACATTTTTACAAAAACCATTTGAGCGAGAAAATTATGAATTTTAATATCCATCAAAACACTATATTTGAGACTGTTCATGGATCGCAATCTTATGGATTAAATACTCCTGAATCTGACATTGATATCAAAGGGTTTTGTGTTCCTCCCAAAGAGTTCGTCTTTGGTTTTGCTCAAGGATTTGAACAAAAAGATCATTGGGGTGATGAAGATGTTATTCATCCTGAATCATTAAAAAGTCCTTATGCTGATCGCTTACAAGCTGATCCTCCTAAAGATAAAGTAATCTACTCTTTATCTAAGTTTATGAAGCTTGCGGCTGCATGTAATCCTAGTATTATTGAGGTTCTGTTTACTGAGGAAAGATTTCACCTTTATACACATCCACTTGCAGAAAAAATTTTAGCATGTCGTGATGAATTTATTTCTCAAAAGGCTTACCAAACATTTCATGGATATGCTTTTTCACAACTCAAAAGAATTAAATTGCATCGAAGATGGTTGCTAGAACCTCCAAAACAACAACCTATACGAAAAGATTTTGGACTACCTGAAGAACAAAAGTTATTAGATGCAACAACAAATGGTGCATTCAATAAAATTTTTGCTGATATTTTAGAGGCATCAGGTCTTCACCATGAAAGAGAAGAGTTTATTCAAACTTATATGAAAGAAGGGGAACCTCTATTTCAAGACTGGATGAGTAATATTCAAGCACTATCAGATCGAAAACCTGAAAAACTGCAACTTCATGCAGATGCGATTGCTGAGGCTCTTAATCTAAAATCAGAAATCATGGAAATCATTATTCGAGAAAAGGAGTACGCAAAAGCGATTCATGATTGGCAACAATATGTTCGATGGAAAAAAAATCGAAATCCTAAACGAGCAGAGTTAGAAGCAAAACATGGATTTGATACAAAACATGGTATGCACCTCGTTCGATTACTACGAATGGGAAAAGAAATTTTGACAGGAAAGGGAGTTCAAGTTTTTCGAAAATTTGACCATGATGAATTAATGGCAATTCGAACTGGTTTGTGGAGTTATGAGAAACTAGAGGAATATGCAGAACAAGAAAGAGCTGATTTAAAAGAAATGGTTAAAACATCAACATTAAAGAAAAATCCTGATATTAAAAAGCTCAATCAGCTTTGTGTTGAAACATATGATCAATTCTGGAGACTTTCTTGAGAACAGCGATTTAGATAAATCTGAGTAGGTT
>JBNMNM010000288.1:0-4438 GCA_051275585.1 bacterium
TGATTGAAAAACTGGCAATCAAAGCAAATAAACTAAAAACCGCAATTGGTTTGTTGCTTGAATTTCCGCTAAACATGTCAAAAATTAAAACACTCCCAGCAGCTAAAACTAGGATTATTTCTGGTATAATTGATATAATATCAAATATTTGAATTGGTACTGGCATTATATTCCCCATAGATAAAAATAACGAACAACCACTTCTTACAATATTTCAGTAAATTCCAACAAGTACTCCTCAAAAAATCTTTTTTTTGAGGGAAATATAGATCAATTTTTTGTTGTATCAATAATTATTTTAATACTAAATACTTGAGTTTTCGAAAAATAATTTCAGCAGTAATATCAAAATAGTATAGGAAAATCTTTTAGGTGCGGCATCACAATTGCTAAATTAATATTTTTCAATAAAAACAAATAGTTAGTTCGAAATAAAGTTTTTTTAAAAATTTTGAGTATAATTCCTTTGTAATGGATAGAAGAATTAGCATCTAGAAATATCTTTTTATATCAATGAACTAATTAGACATGGAAAAGTCCATGCCAAGTTAAATAAAAGCGAAAGACTATTTTTCGAAAACTCAAGTAAATATTGCAATCTATTATTATTTTTTATTGAAGCAGGATTTTCTTTATTATTAAAAAATAGTACCATTTTGGTATCCTTTATCCTTGACAGAAGCAAAGTAGGAATTTATTTTCCAGCTCAGATCATTATCCTTTTTTGAATATTTATATTTTTAAAGTAAATTTATATGGCTACTGCTAGTGATGTTAAAGTAAAACTGGAGGCGGCACTTCCTGATGCTCAAGTTCAGGTACAAGACCTAACAGGTGCTCAAAATCATTATGCTGTTGAAGTAATGTCTGCTTTGTTTGATGGAAAAACAATGCTTGAACAACATCAAATGATTTATCAAGCTTTAGGTGAGGAAATGAAGGGTGAAGTTCATGCTCTTCAAATTAAAACTTCAACCCCTTAAATTTCGATTTCTTAGGTATAAGGTATTATGGCGACTACAAACGAAGTTCTGTTAAGTAATGAAATTACAGAAGCAAACGCAAAAGAATCTATTGATAAACAACTTCAAGAGAATGAACTTTTAATTTATATGAAAGGGAATTCAATGATGCCACAATGTGGTTTCAGTTCTCAAGTTGTTGAAATTTTTAATAGACTTGGTGTTGATTACACAACAGCTAATGTTTTAAGTAATCCTGCAATTCGAGACGGAATTAAAGCCTATTCAAATTGGCCTACAATTCCACAAGTGTACTACAAACAAAAATTCATTGGTGGTTGTGACATTGTTACTGAAATGTACCAATCAGGTGAAATGGATAAATTGTTAGGATTAGTTGATTCTAAAGAATAACTAACCAAATATTGCAGAGTTAAAAAATTAGCTCTGCAATATTATCAAGCCTTATTCACAATAACACCTACCAAGTTTACTTCTAAATCAATTCTTCTCAAAAGGCCTCATTTTTTTATTTTTAGAATAGCATAAAAATTATCTTATATCTTCAATCTTCTAGCGTCTTCTTGTCTCCATACTAAAAAAAAAAAAATTGTCTATTTTTAGGTGAGTGATTTAATGCTATCTATCTAAGGATAAAAAACGTTTTTTTTGATAGAGTGATCCCACATCTAAATTTAATTATGAAAATTAAAGCAAAAATTTTTATTTTTACTCTGCTTTCTGGAGTATTTTTATGGTTTCTTGATGGAGTGATTGATCACTTATTATTTTTTCCATCAAAAAGCCTTCTAGATATATTATTTTTGAATGTTCCACCACATGAAATTTCTAATCGAGTAAGTTTATTTTTTAGTATATTGGCATTTGGTTTTGTTTTATCCCTAGTTTTTGAAAGGTGGAATAAAACTAAATCAAATTTAAAAATGAGTGAAGCACAATGGCTGACACTTGTTCAGAATGCTCCCAATCGTGTTGCCATTTTAGATTTAACTGGAACAACCCTCTTTGCAAACCAACCTCTAGAACATTGTTCTCTCAAAAAGAAAGGCCTGAATAACAGTACACCTTGTTTTTGTAGTGATTTAAAAAGTATTGCTGCTAAAGTTATCCTTACTCAAGAAGGTCAAAAATATGAATGTAAAAAAATAAGCAAAAATGGTGTTGAACAGTGGTGGTCAAATCGTGTTGAACCTATTTTTAAGTCTGGAAAAATAATAAAGCTCTTGCTGATCGGAACTGATATCACTGAGCTAAAAAATAGAGAAAAAGAACTACGCCAATTGAATCAAATTTTACAAACTCGTAATCTTTGTAATCAAATTTTGATTCACGCAAAAAGTGAGCAAGAATTATTTGACGAAGTATGCAAAATTTTTATTCAAGAAAGTCAATATATGTTTGCTTGGATTGGGGTTATCCATGAAGACTTTGGAGAGTGGGTTAAACCAGTGGCTCATTCAGGAAATCATTCCGCTTATTTAGACAATCTTAAAGTTTCTTTTAAAAATAACAAATATGGACAAGGGCCTACTGGAAAAGCCATTCGATTTAAAAAGGTACAAGTCACAAATAATATTTCTTCTGATGATAATTATGCTTTGTGGAGAGAAAAAGCAAAGCAAGAGAATTTTGCATCAAGTGGAGCAATTCCTTTAATTCATTCAGGAGAAGTAATTGGTATTTTAAATATTTACTCTAAAACTCCTGAACAATTTCTTGATGATGATATTGAAAGGTTAGAAGAATTAGCAAAAGATTTATCATATGGAATTGTTGCTATTAGAAATAAAGAAGGTTGGAAGAAGGCTCAAAAAGCATTAAAAGAAAATGAAATTCGATTACATCAGATTATTAATCTTGTTCCACACATGATTTTTGCGAAGGATACTCAAGGCAATTTTTTACTCGCAAATTTAGCTGTCGCAAAATTCTATGGAACAACGGTAAAAGAAATTGTGGGAGATCGTTACTCTAAATATCTCTCAAAATATTTTAATTCAGATGATTTAAAAGAGTTTGATTATTTAGATGATGGAAATTTAAAAACCGTTCAAGAAGAAAAAATTAATGATAGTAGTGGGAATTCATGGATTCTAAAAACAACAAAAATTCCATTTAAAATTTCGGGAACTTCAGAACCTGCAATCTTAGGTGTTTCTGTTGATGTAACTGAAATTCGAAATGTAGAAGAAGAACGAGTTAAACTTGTTACTGCAATTGAACAAGCAGCAGAAAGTATTGTAATTACTGATTTAAATGGGAATATTCAGTATATAAACCCTGCATTTCAAACTGCAAGTGGTTACTCTCGAGAAGAGGTAATTGGACAAAGTATGCGAATGGTTAAAAGTGGAAAACAGAGCTCTGTCTTTTACAAAAATTTATGGGATACCATTTTAAAAGGAGAAGTTTGGAATGGTAATTTAACAAATAAACGAAAGAATGGAACTCTATATGAAGAAAATTTAACAATTTCTCCTGTAAGAAATGTGCAGGGAGAATTGGTAAATTTTGTAGGTGTAAAACGAGATATTACTTATGAACTAGCACTTGAAAGACAATTACGACAGGCTCAAAAAATGGAGGCAATTGGAACCTTAGCAGGTGGAATTGCTCATGATTTTAATAATCTACTTTTTGCAATGCTTGGATATATGATGATGGTAAAAGAAGATTTACCTGAAGAAAGCCCTATCCAAGAAGATGTTGAAGAAGCAATTAAAGCAGCAAAAAGAGCAAAATCATTAATTCATCAAATTCTTGCCTTTAGCCGTCAACAGGAAGGAAAAAAACAACCTATTCAAATGTCCTCTATTGTTAAAGAAGCACTCAAACTTCTACGAGCAACTCTTCCTGCAATGATTGAGTTTCGTCCTAAAATTCAAGAAGATTGTCCTTATATTCTTGGAGATACAATTCAAATTCATCAGGTTGTGATGAATTTATGTTCAAATGCTGCTTATGCAATGAGAGATAATGAAGGAGTTCTTAAAGTTGAGTTATCATCAGAGTCTATTGATCAAAACTTTGCTAGTTTGCATGACTTACAAATAGGAGACTATCTAAGGTTATCAGTTGAAGATACTGGAACTGGAATTAGTTTAGATGTAATTGATCGAATTTTTGATCCTTTTTTTACAACTAAACCTGTTGGAGAAGGAACAGGAATGGGGTTAGCTGCTGTTCATGGAATTATAAAAAGTCATCAAGGAGCAATTACAGTAAGTAGTAAGTATGGAAAACAAACTAAATTTGATCTATTTTTTCCTATTTTTGCTTCAGATGATTTTATTGAGGAGTTTATTCCAGAAGATGAGCACATTTTAATTCCAGGAACTGAGCGTATTTTAGTTGTTGATGATGAAGCAACATTAGTTCGTTTAGAAAAACAGATTTTAGAACGATGTGGATATCAAGTGGTGTGTTTTAGTAGTAGTCTTGAAGCTTTAAATACA
>JBNMNM010000289.1:0-4433 GCA_051275585.1 bacterium
TTGACTTTTTTTTTCAAAAGCAGATTTAATAATATCCCAATACTTTGTTTTTACTAGGTTGCTTGCTCTTGTCGAATCTTCTTGGTGAAGGCATAACCATAAATGATAAATCATATAAAAGTGCTGCATGATCAAAGGATATGTTTCAAGGCTAGAATATCCATTCATGAAGCTTAGTGCGACTTGTTTTGCACTACTTGTATCCATTCCAAAAACAGCGGGTAGGTCTTCTTTATCAAATTGTAGTTCTTCATGTAATTTTAGGTCACTAGCCATCTTATAAAAAAGATAACCTGAAAGTTGTTTTGATTCTGTGTTCATAATTTTTATAAAATGTAGTTGTAAAAAATAAACCCAATTTGTATATTAGTTGTAAGTCATATGTAACTACAATAAATACTTTAGGATAGTAATGGCAAAATCAGCAACAATTCAAGCTAGAATTAACCCTGAAATTAAACGTGAAGCACAAAAAATTCTTTCTCAACTTCACATTAGTATGTCTGAGGCAATCGCAATGTACTTGACTCAAATTACCTTACACAAAGGAATTCCATTTGATATAAAAATTCCAAATAATTTAACAGCAAAAACGCTTAAAGAATCAGAAGAAGGAAAAAATCTTCATAAAGCAGAAGATGTTACAAACCTTTTTAAGGATTTGGATTGTTAATTATCAATTATACAACTCAATTTAAAAAAGATTTTAAAAGGATTAAAAAACAACACAAATATTTGTCTGAACTTCAAGTTATAATTGAAGAACTTGTAAACCAAAACCAACTTGATCCAAGGTATAAAGATCATTTATTAACTGGAAACTGGAAGAATCATAACGAATGTCATATTGAACCTGACTGGCTTCTTATCTATCGTATTTCTGACAATAATTTATTTTTAGAAAGAACAGGATCGCATTCAGAGTTATTTAGAAAATAAGTGTGAATTTTGTTCCATACCCAAATTTTATACAGATATAAAATTAGTACTAGATTTTTGAAATAACAAGCTATACCTGCAATTCTAGATAAGCGAGGAAGGACTTTTTATCAAAAGCTTGAAATAATAAAAAGTATCAATTTAAAAAATTTAGCTTGTTATTATCCTATTTGAGTACCTTGTTCTAACTTTTTGCAATAATTTTTAGGCTAGAAACGCAAAAAGCCCATCACAGAAACGAATTCTATGATGGGCTTTTAATTATGGTCACAAACTTAGAATAAATTCTAAATTATTTGTTGCTATCCATGTAAGCCATTAGATCAACAACTTTGTTTGAATATCCCCATTCGTTGTCATACCAAGAAACAACTTTTACAAAGTTATCGCTAAGAGCAATTCCTGCTGTAGCATCGAAGATTGAAGTTCGAGGATCAGTTAAGAAATCGTTAGAAACAACTGCATCTTCAGTATATCCAAGAACACCAGCCATTGCACCTTCAGAAGCATCTTTCATTGCTTTCTTGATGTCTGCCATTGGAGCTGCTTTTTCTAATCGAACTGTTAAATCAACAACAGAAACGTTAGGAGTTGGAACACGAAATGCCATTCCAGTAAGTTTTCCGTTAAGAACAGGAATTACTTTTCCTACTGCTTTTGCTGCACCAGTTGATGAAGGAATAATATTTTGTCCAGCACCACGTCCACCTCTCCAATCTTTCATTGAAGGGCCATCTACTGTTTTTTGAGTAGCAGTAGTTGCATGAACAGTAGTCATAAGACCTTCTGTAATTCCCCAATTGTCATTAAGAACTTTTGCGATTGGAGCAAGACAGTTAGTAGTACAAGAAGCATTAGAAACAATGTTCATGTCACTTTTGTACTCAGTGTTATTTACACCCATTACAAACATTGGAGCGTCTGGGGATGGTGCAGAGATAACAACTTTTTTAGCTCCAGCTTTTAAATGAGCTCCAGCTTTTTCAGATGTAGTGAAAAGTCCAGTTGCTTCAACTACATATTCAGCACTGATAGCATCCCATTTTAGATCCGCAGGATTTCTTTCCGCTGTAACACGAACTATTTTTCCGTCTACTACAAGTTGACCGTCTTTAACTTCAACACTTTGGTTGAATCGACCATGACTTGAATCATACTTAAGCATATAAGCCATGTATTCAACATCAATTAAGTCATTAATTCCAACAACTTGAAAACGATCATCATTTGCCATTACACGAAAAGCCAGTCGACCAATTCGGCCAAAACCGTTAATTCCTACTTTAATCGCCATTCTAAAAACTCCTTAAACTGTAAATAAAGTTATAAACTCTAATAAGTTATGAACTTATATAAAAAAATTTGTAAAAATCTTCTATCAGATTTAATTGAACTATTCTAGTAAAAAATTCAATTATCCTAATTTCTTTTCAAACTCTTGCATAAAATCAGCAAGTGCTTGAACTCCTTCAATTGGCATAGCATTATAAATAGAAGCTCGACAACCACCAAGAGCACGATGTCCTTTTAAAGCATATAATCCATTTTCAGATGCACCACCTAAAAACTCTGTTGCTAATTCTGGAGTTGGAAGATTAAAAGTTGCATTCATCATAGAACGGTCTTTTACTTGAACATGACCTCGATAAAAACTAGATGCATCAATTAAGTCATAAAGTATTTTGGCTTTTTGGTTGTTTCTTTTTTCAATCGCAGCAACTCCGCCTTCTGCTTTAAGCCATTTTAATACAAGGTTAATTGTATAGATAGCAAAGGTATTTGGAGTATTTTTCATTGATTTGTTTTCTGCATACACTTGGTAGTTAAGCAGTTTTGGCGTCTCTTTTTTAGCTTTTCCTAAAAGATCATCTCGAACAACTACAAGTGCAATTCCTGAAGGGCCTAAGTTTTTCTGAGTACCCGCAAAAACAACTCCAAATTTTGAGTAATCTAACTCTCTAGAAAGAATATCAGAAGTTGCATCAATGATTAATGGAGTATTTGGTACTTCTGGAAATTCATTCCAACGAGTTCCAACAATTGTATTGTTACTTGTTAACTGGATGTATGAAGACTCTGGAATTTCATCAATTGAAAATTCAGGAATTCGATCGTATTTTGTCGCTTTACTTGATGCAACACAAACAGACTCACCATAGTTAGCCGCTTCTTCACCTGCAATTGTTGCAAAATTGCCTGTCTCAAAGTAAGCACAACGATTTGTAGCATTCAATCCCATAAAATTAAGAGGAATGGCTGCAAATTGCATTTGAGCACCACCATGAGAGTAGAGTACATGGTAGTTTGATGGAAGATTAGTTAACTCTCGAAAGAGTTGATCATTTTCTTCCAAAATATCCATAAAGTCTTTTGTTCGATGGCTAATTTCGATTACTGAAACGCCCATCCCTTTATAATCTAAAAATTCTTCTTGAATTTGTTTCATTACGGGAATGGGTAGCATCGCTGGACCAGCCCCAAAATTATATACAGTCGAACTCATCAAAACCTCATAAAAACCATATTAGAGCCATATATAGATGGGCTTTTTTAAGGATCGGTTTTAACAGAGAAAAGAATGCTAGTCAATCAACTCAGGTAAGCATCTTAGATTATTGTAAATATAAAACAGGTTTTACAAGGTGCTTATTATCTTCTATAGATGTTTATTTTTTAAATTTTAAGTATTTTATCATTATGAAAATTAGCTTGCTTCAAAAACTGCTTTTTGGGTTTATTATTTTAATTATTTTAGTATTAGTGAGTGGTATATATAATATATGGCAGTTCAATGCATATACTAAAATTTCTCAAAAATTGATTAATGAAAATCAAAAAATGATTAACCAAGCAAGGTTACTTCAGGTTAATTTTAAAAAACAGGTTCAAGAGTGGAAAAATATTTTATTACGAGGACATAGAAATAAAGATTATAGAAAGTATTTTGGGAAATTTAAGAAAAAATATGCACAAATTCAAAATGATATTCAGATTTTTAAAAAATTTCCTATTTCAAAAAAAAGCTATTCTATTTTAATAAAATTTGAACAAGAACATCAAAAACTTCAATTTTTATATTTGGATGCATTAGAAGGAATTCGACAGAAAAGTTCTTACCAATACCAACAAACAGATCAAAAAGTTCGTGGAAAAGATAGACGACCTACTAATTTTTTAGATGAATTAGTTGTTCAAGTTATTCAAGATCAAAATGCTCGAAAAGCAATTGCTTTTAAAAAATCTGAATTTGCAAGTGTAGTGACTATTTTTCTTGTGATTGGTGTAGTCATTATTTCTCTCTTTGTTGCTGGGATTGCTATTTTTTCTATAATTTATCCAATCCAAAAATTTACTCAGATGCTTCAAGATATTGCAGAGTGTGAAAGTGATTTAACTAAACGAGTTGAAGTAAATCGTCAGGATGAATTAGGAATGATGGCATACTGGATGAACTTATTTATTATTAAAATTCAGGATCTAATTAAAAATATTGT
>JBNMNM010000290.1:0-4431 GCA_051275585.1 bacterium
TAGTTTTTTTATAGCTTTATAACTATATTTGTTTTATCCTTTTATCAAAAAGAGTTGAATTTTAAAATTCAACTCTTTTTATATTCCTAATAATAAGTGAAAGATAAAAAACAAATTAGACCTAGTTTATTATTTCACTTTCACTAAACGTATCAATACAATGCAAAAAATAAATTTATTTTTCGGTATCCTCCTTATTGCTCTATTTACGTATAGCTGCGGCAATACAGTAGCTACGCCTGTAGAGAATGGTGACTCGGCAACCGATCCTGTTGTTGCTGTAACTACAGAAAAAGAAACTCCTGCTCCTGCTCCGAAAACAGACGTAGATCCGATGAGCTTGCTAAAAGGAAAATTATTGCCAGAATTACTCGCTGGAGAAATGAATGGCATGACACTAGGAATGGACGGTTCGGAGCCGATCTTGTATACCATGTATGATGTAGATAAAGATGGCGATAAAGATTTATTCCTCCAAGTGCTTTTTCAAAGAGGAGAAGTCGTCCAAGATGCCTTTGTTCTTTATTATAACAACGAAAAGCCAGCAGTAGACCCTAATTTCAAAGCTGGTTTTTCTGCGGACGATTATCATCTATTAGGCTCTGATGCTGGCGATCCTAGACCTTGTACCATTTGCCTTTTTGAAAAAACCGAAGAGAACGTGTTTGTATTTAAAGATAGAGCTAATGCTGCTCCTTTAAACTTCAAACTTATAAGAGAAGAAGATATTGGGCTTACATGGGAAAAGCAATAGTGTTTGTTAGTTTTTATTGTTTTTTATGAACAATCGTGTTTGGGGTGGCTTGTTTTTGCTCTTGGTTGTTGTTTTGTTAGTCTTTAATAATGGTCCATTTGAGAAATAGCTTGTAAGGGGTTGTTTTTCAAATGGACTTTTTTTTTGTTATTGAGATTCGATGTTAGGTCTGTAGATTTTAACCTTTTTATGGACGGTGCTAGTTTGTAACAAGTTACTAGTGGTCAATCTCTTTAAATATGCAAATCGAAAATATAAACACTCCTTTTTTCATTGTGACTATAATTTAAAAAGTTAGACTTAATTATTTGGAACCATCTCAAACTCAAATTGTGAATAATTCGTTAATACGGTGTCATCTAAGTTTAGCCGATTAATATAATAATTAGGTATATGAGTTAATATTCTTTGCTTCACATCTGAATTATCAACTTGATTCTTAATCAGAGGAACAATGACTTCCAATAGATAAAACTGTAACAAATTGCTCTGACGATTCATATTAGGAAGTAAGTCCTCGAATTCCTTTTGCATAGCGTCAGTATCATTTTCAACCCAATTTTTTAACACAAAAATGGCATTTTTATAACCTTCTAAGGGGCAATTAGACCAATTCATCGTCGTACAAAGCGGATTAAATACCTCTTGTACAATCATTTCTATTGTTACACCCTCTAGCTTTATTAAACGGGATAAAATGTCCCCTGTAGCATAACTAATATAATCTATTTCGCCTTTTTTCAGTAACATTGGAGATACATTCTCTACAGTACCTTTTGTATGTTGTGCATGCACTAGTGCCAATAGAATACTTTTTGCATATAAAACCGCCGCTGCTTGGTCTTTATTAGCGCAATGCACTCTAAATATATTGATGTATTGTTCCATTTGTCCCCAAACCATGTATTCTATTTTATCTTCCTCTACTAAACTACCAGCAACTTTAATAGAACGAACTAAAAATTCAATAGCTTTCTTGTAATTACCTTCACGGTATACATGATAAGCAACAGCAGGAAATTTATTAACTTCTACTATTTTCTGAAGTGTATTTTTTTCAAAAAATGGAAGTTGTCCTGCCTTATTTAACCACATTTGTGAGGCATCAAGATTACCAGTTAGTGCACTTGTAAACGCCTTACTGTAACAAACATGATAATCCATCAATATCATTTTCTCATCAAATGTTAAGATGGGGTCTAGGTGTTCCATACAAGCCTCAAAGACATGTTTATTACCACCTTGCACAAGCTTATTTTCAGGTCTATTTTGCTGCTCAAAATAATTATCCAACTGTACTAAAAACGAAACTTTTTCCATAATTATGATATATATATTGTAAGTTTAAATAGAAAGCAAACTCCAAATCAAGGACTTACTTTCTTGTTGAATTTTTCCAATTGAGATGTATTGTGTGTTTAAAAATGAACGATCGGTAGTTGTAATAAATACTCCTTCCAACTCTAATTGTAACTGATCGTCCAACGAGCGTATTTCTTTTATTTTAAATTTAACGACATGGCCATTTTCCAAAACAAGGGTAACCTCTTGATTTTTTTCCAATAAAATATCCGAAGCAGGCATTATTGCTTTGAAATGGTTATTAGATGCCATTGGATGCAATTCTACATATAAAAAAGAAGGGATTTGAATAGTATATAAACTAGTTAACAAGAGTAATATAAGTACAATGATAAACAAGCTACTATAACGCAGAATCCAATGCGGCTTAGGTAATTTGTAGTCTATATTACTTGACAATAGTTCATTTTGTTCTGACATAACTTAGTTTCCTAATTCTAATTGATTTTTAACTAAATGTAAATAATGCCCCCCCAATTGTACCAAATCTTGGTGCGTTCCTTGTTCCACAATTGTTCCTTTATTCAATACAATAATTTGCTGAGCATTTTTAACAGTACTTAGCCTGTGCGCAATAACAAAAACCGTTTTATTTTGAAAAAATTGATTTAGGTTATTCATAATGACACTTTCATTATCTGCATCTAAGGCACTAGTTGCTTCATCAAAAAAGAGATACTTAGGGTTTTTATAAATAGCTCTTGCAATTAGAATACGCTGCTTTTCTCCACCGCTTAGCCCACTAGCATTAGCACCAATTTTAGTCGAAACACCTAAAGGTAGTTTTTCTATGTAACTGTCTAGATTTGCCATTTTAATGGCATTCTCTAACTTCAAATCATCAATTTCTAATTCATTCGTCGCAATATTTCTAGCAATTGTATCAGAAAATATAAATCCATCTTGCAAAACAGCGCCACAATTCTGACGCCACCACTTGGGAGATAACTCTTTTAATGGACAATCATTAACTTCAATTTCCCCTTCATTAGTCGTGTAAAATTTTAGCAGTAACTTTAACAATGTTGTTTTACCACTACCACTGGCACCAACAATTGCTGTAATATTTCCTTCAGGTATAAATAAATTTAAGTTTTGTAGTACTGGTGGTGATTGAGGCCCTTCATAACGGAAAGATAAATCAGTAATTTTAATGCCTTGCTGGCTAGGATTTCTAGGTAAATTTGCCAATTGCTGAGGTTGCTCTTCGTTTTGTTTTTGATGAATTTCATCCAATCGCTCAAGGCTTAGTTGTGTATCTTGTAATGATCTAAAAAAGGTAATGAGTTGCTCAATTGGACTATTCATCTGGCCAATAATATAGGTGATACTTAACATAGCTCCTAAGGAGATATTTCCCAATATAACTTGCTGTGCAGCAATAAAGGTAACCACTATATTTTTGAATTGATTAATAAAATTATACCCTACCAGTTGATATTGATCAATTCGCAAAATAGCCATATTATTGATGAATAATTTTATCTGAATATCCTCCCACTGACTCTGCTTATAATCCGCAAAATTATTTAGCTTAATTTCTTGCATACCATTGAGGAATTCAAAAATAGAGCTTTGATTTTCAGACCGGTAAGCAAAACTAGAAAAATCTAACAACCGACGTTGTTTATAAAAAAGAAATATCCAAGCTATGGCTACTAAAGTCAAGGATAAGTAAATTAGTATAATCCATACATTGTAATAAGCTAAGACAGCTAAAAAGACGATAAAATTGATCAAAGAAAAGAATGTAAATAAACTTTGGGAAGTCAAAAACTCCTCAATTCTATTGTGATCTTCTATCCGTTGCATAAAATCACCAATTTGCTTGCTGTCAAAAAAGCTTAAAGGCAATCTAGTCAACTTGCTTAAAAAATTGGCTAAGATCGTGATGTTAGTTCTTGCACCAATATGCAATAAAATCCAGTTGCGAATCACTTCAATTAAAGAAGCACCTAGAAATAAAAAGAGTTGCCCCAACAAGATTAAGAATATAATGTTCAGACTTTTAAAGGCAACTCCTTTATCAATAAGCAACTGTGTCAAAAAAGGAAAAACAAGTGTCAGTAGACTTCCCCCTAGCAAACCTATAAACAATTGTATGATATCTACCTTATAAGGTTTAAAATAGCCATACAATGTTTGGATGGATTGTTTTTTAGGTTTTGTATTTTCATATTCCTTATTATAAAAATTATCAGTAGGGCTTAAAATTAAAGCAATAGCTTTTTCTTTTTCTCCCATCCAATTTTCCTCAAAAACCGACTGTTTTAATGTAATAAGACCATATCTTGGATCAGCAATTTTGAAAAGAT
>JBNMNM010000291.1:0-4419 GCA_051275585.1 bacterium
TGAGATATAGCTTACAATTTATAATTCTCAGTGATTTTTATAAAGGGGTTTTATGTTACTTGAATGTTTGTACTATAAAGAGCAAGTTAAAGTCTGCCCTCAAGGCAATTTGACAGGAGAGCAATTGTTCTGTTTAAAGACTCATTTAGAACGTTGCGGAACTTGTAGTGATTTTCTAGAAGAAAAAAGAAAAATCATCAACAATTGTGGAAGACTTACTTACAAAGCTTCGTAATTACTAATTGGCTGGCAAGAGTATAGCCATAAACACCACATCCAACAATAACCCCACTAGCCACATCAGAAAGATATGAATGATGCCGAAAATTTTCACGGGCGTGTATATTAGAAATATGCACCTCGATGAAAGGCAATTCAACTCCTAAAATAGCATCCCTTAATGCGACAGATGAATGTGTAAGCCCACCTGGATTAATAATTAAGTAATCGGCATTTCGATGTTCATGAATGACGTCAATAATTTGTCCTTCATGATTTGATTGAAATGGAAGCAGTTGAATGTCATATTTTGAAACTAAAGTGTTTACTCTTTCTTCAACATCTTTCAATGTTTCTGAACCATAAACCTCTGGTTCTCGTGTTCCAAGTAAATTTAAATTTGGACCATTAATTAAGAGTAACTTTTTACTCATGCCTTTCCACGAATAAAATGACTCAGTAAAATTCCAGTTGCAACACTAACATTCAATGATTGGGTTATTGATTCTCCAGGAATTTTAACCATTATATCACATCGTTTTTTTGTAAGATTACGAATTCCTTCTCCCTCATTCCCAACAACTAAAACTGTTTTTGGAAATAGTTGAGCTTTTTGGTAATCAACTGCATCTTTATCTAGAGCAGAACCAACCACAAAATAATTCTCTTTTTTTAGCTTTTGAAGTGTTTCTGAAAGATTACTAACTTCAATCACAGGAAATGATTCTAAGGCTCCAGCAGAAGCTTTTGATGCTGCTACACTTAATGGTGCTGATTTTTTATTCAGATTGATAATTGCATCTGCACCTAAAAAAGAAGCACTTCGAATAATTGCACCTAAATTTTGAGGATCTTCAATCAGATCTAATGCAATAATTAGCGAGTGATCCTGTTGATCAGGGTTCCTTAAAAATTCATCAAGAGAATATGTTTGGATATCACCACACTCTAAAGCAACACCTTGATGATTTTTCGTTTTTAAGAAATTTCCTAACTCATGTCTGTTTTTTAATTCAACAGGAATATTTGCTTTTTTTGCTAAATGTAAAATTTCCTTGAGAGGTCTAGAGTTTATTGACCCCTCATTAATGAGTAGACGAGAAATTGGACGATTTTTATGAATCAAGCATTGCTGTACAGAAGAAATTCCATAGAGAAAAGATGACTCGTCTTTTGTTTCTTTTACTTCCTTTGTTTCTTTATGCTTTGCGGTGCCAGTGTGTTTTCCCATCTCGATCTTCTACTACAATTGAGTTTTCTTTAAGTGTATCTCGAATTTGATCAGCAGTTGCCCAGTCCTTACTTTCTCTAGCCTTCACTCTCTGAATTAGTAATTGATCAATTGCATCATCAGAAAGTTGATTTTCTAGTCCAGATTGAATTCGTAATGTTTTGAACCATAAATCAGGAGAAATTGTAAAGAGTCCTAAAATAGTTCCTAACTCTTTTAACACTTTATAATATTGTGCTGAAATTTCGTAACTATTCAGCGAAATATTCAGTTGCTTTGTGATTTGAAATAAAACTCCAATTGCTGCTGGAGTGTTTATATCATCACACATAACCTCGAAAAATCGACTTTTATACTCTTTAACTTCTGGAAGATATGCATTTGATGCAGGTTCTTCGTTTACATCATGTTCGTATTTTTGCAATGCACCATAAATTCGATCTAAACCTTCTAAGCTCTGTTTAATTGCATCTTCATTAAAATTTAATGAAGTTCGGTATTGAGTCGAAAGAAGGAAAAAACGAAGTAATTCAGGATGATATTTTTTGGCTAAGTCTTCAATTGTAGCAAAGTTGCCTAATGATTTTGACATCTTTAGACCACCAATTTTAATCATTCCATTATGCATCCAATAACGAGCAAATTGCTTGGAACTAGAACATTCTGATTGAGCAATTTCATTTTCATGATGTGGAAAAATAAGATCACTACCACCTGCATGAATATCAAAAGTATCACCTAAATATTTTTGACTCATTGCTGAACATTCAATATGCCATCCTGGACGACCCTTTCCCCAAGGACTTTCCCAATAAGGCTCATCAGGTTTTGATGACTTCCAAAGTGCAAAATCTAAAACATCTTTTTTAGATTGATTGACTTCAACTCGAATTCCAGCAGCTAAATCATTGATATTTTTTTTACTGAGTTTTCCATACTCTTTAAATGAGCGAACTTTAAAAAATACATCACCTTTTACAGCGTAGGCATGTCCTTTTTTGATGAGTTCTTGAACCATAGCAATGATTTCATCAATATGTTCTGTTGCTCGTGGAGCTATTGTTGGAGGACTAATTCCAAGAATAGCCATGTCTTCATCGTGAAAATGAATCATTCTTTCAACTAAGTGTTGAAAGGCAATTCCTTCTTCATTTGCACGTTTGATAATCTTATCATCAATGTCGGTGTAGTTTCGAACATAAGTTACTTCATAATTTAGCTCTTCCAATAAACTACGAAAGGCATCAAAATTGACGGCACCTCGTGCATGACCCAAGTGGCAGCGATCATAAACAGTGATACCACAAGCATACATTTTGACTTTCCCTTTTTCGAGAGGGATAAATTCTTCTTTTCGATTTGTTAATGAATTATAAATAGAAAGCTTCATGAGTTAACTTTGTTCGAA
The DNA here is from genome assembly GCA_051275585.1 of bacterium. Classification (GTDB taxonomy): domain Bacteria; phylum SAR324; class SAR324; order XYD2-FULL-50-16; family JBNMNM01; genus JBNMNM01. The sequence goes on from JBNMNM010000291.1 coordinate 2,859, forward strand.
TTCTGAGTTCAAGGAAGATACGAAGGTTTAAAGTGATCCTTCTGAACATGTAGTATCAAATCCACCACGAGTATTATAAATCGTAGTAATTTTAATCCGATCTGTTTCAAGAATGTTTTTTAAATCATTATAAAGTCGTTTAGTAACACCTTCTTGGAAAAGTCCAATATTTCGGTAACTAATCAAGTAATATTTAAATGATTTTAGCTCAATACACTTTCCACCTGTTGGATAATATTCCATCACAAGTGTTCCAAAATCTGGTAAACCACTGAATGGACACACTGCCATTAGTTCGTTTGTTTCCGTTTTGATGTATTGTTCAGGGCTATCAAAATCAAATGTTTCTAAAAAATCAGTACGAATTTTTTCTGGGCTATCAAATTCAAATACTCGTCCTTCAGCAATTGCCATGATTTTTCCTAAAAAATGTAGGTTAACTTATTTTTCTAGTTCCAAAAATTCTTCGTATCCTTTTTGACGAAGACCACATGCAGGACAATCACCACAACCTCTACCCCAAGAATTCATTAAGGGAGAACCGTTGTAGCATGTATGTGATTGCTCTAAGACTAAATCAAATACCTTTTCCGTTTTCGCAAGTTGGAAGGTCTCTGCTTTAGTTATATTCATAAGAGGTGTCAAGATTTCTATCTGTCGTTCTGACCCTAGATTGAGTGATGTTTCAATACTTTTAATAAAAACGTCACGACAATCAGGATAACCACTATAATCTGTCTGACAAACTCCTATAACTAATACCTCTGCTTTAATCGTTTGGGCATAAGAATGAGCAAGGGTGATAAAGAACGCATTTCTATTAGGAACATAAGAGGATGGTAAATTTGGATTATCCTCATGTTTTTGGTTCATATCACCATCTTCTTCCGTTAATGCAGAATGAACAATGTTACCAAAAAAGGAAACATCAAGAACAAATTGTGGAACATTTAACTGTTCACAAATTATTCGAGACTGGTCAATTTCAATAATATGTTTTTGTCCATATTGAAATGTAATTGCAGTAACTTCAGAGTAACGATTTAAAGCCCATCCCAAACAAGTCGTCGAATCTTGACCACCTGAGAAAATAACAAGTGCTTTTTGTTTCATATTGAATTTTTAAAAAGATGGTTTTATCTTTCTTCTAGTGCCTTATGGAGTTGAACACTCAAACGAAGGTGGGGATATTGTTTTACTAACTCAACACAAAATTTTACATTTTCCAAGTTGAGTTCATCTTGGAAAGATTCTGGCTGGATATATACAGGAAAATTTTTATTTTGAGTATACTCAAGCAGTTTTTTTATATTTGCTTTTTTATTGACTACAATTTTTAGTTCACTCCAAAAGTCAGCAAATCCTCCTTTTGGAAATCCTTTTGGACTATATGTAATCCAATCACTAGATTTGATATTTTCAGGATGAAGCCCATTTGTTTCAATTGCTACATAGTAAGAAAGACTCTGTAACTTTTGGATAAAAGAATTGAGATTATATAAGGATGGTTCACCACCTGTAATAACTACATGCTTAGAAGGGAAATTGGCAATTTCAGCAA
>JBNMNM010000292.1:0-4399 GCA_051275585.1 bacterium
AACCAGGCAAGGAATAAAGTAAAAAGATTCCACTTGCGACTTCAAGTCCAATAAAAATACCAAGAGAGTACTCAATTGAGCTTTCTGAAATGAGAGCAACTAAAAGTGAAATTATTATTGAAATTACTGATGTTATAAAAAAATATTTGGTAACAAATATCCTTGACCTTTCTTTAAATAGATTAACTTCATTAGCGGTTTCTTGAGTGTTATGTTTACTTCTAACTTTATTAGCAATTTGCTCCATATCGTCTCTAGATACTTTTGTCATAGTTTCCATGACATCTAGAGTTGTTTCTGTTGATTCAATTTGCTCTTCTTTCTTTTGACGAGAACTATCTAGTGCAAATATTTTTTTTCGAATTTCTTTTTGAATTTGTTCTTCTTTATCTGTATATTTCATAATGTTCTCTTCTTTATCTATATATTTTATCTCGATTTTGAATATTTCTAAGAAAAGTATAACTATTAGAAGTAAGATTTTGATTTCAATAATATGAAATTAATAATGTCCAATATTTTTTTGATTTTGAACCGATGTTTATTACTTTTTTGGAACTCAAAAATAGCCTGAATAAAAAGTCAGGATGCTTAAAACAACAAAAGCTATCTTAGTAAAAAGATAGCTTTTATATTCGATCCTAAAACTGAGAAATCCTTGTTCTAAAAAATAGAGCAAAGATTAAGCACCATATTCTTTTTGTTCTCTATAGAAACTAAATATATCAGATAGACTATTTTCTACTTCAAAATCGAATGTTTTCTTAAATAAAGAACCATCAAGAACCACTGCGTATCGAATGAATTCTAATAATGGTAATGGAAAACTTTTAAAGTGAAGTGCGGAAAAAATCTTCCGTGCTAAAAATGGTGGTATTGATGGAATACCTACAGTTTTACAGTTCGCTAACTCAAGAGCTTTGAGGTAGGTAATGTAATCGTCAGGAGCCACATTATATACACCAGGTTTATTTTTCTCATATGATAATACAACAGCATTTGCGGCATCTGCAACATGAAGAAATTGCATCAAAGGAGAAAAACCCATTAGGTATGGAACTTTTTCTCTTCTTAACTGAATTGCCATTGAGTTATTTACTCCAGGCCCAACAATGTTACATGGACGTAGAATCGTTAGATTTAACTCTGGATGTTTCCATAGATAAATCATCGCTAAGTTTTCTAACTCAACAGAATCTGAAAGTGACTTTGTAAAGCTTGAAGCTTTTAAAGGAAAGCTTTCATCAATTAAAGATGGATTATAAGCATGAGCACCATACACATGATATGTGGAAAGTATTTGAACTTGCTTAACTTTATATTTCACACAAAGATCAAGAAGTTTCTGAGTTCCCAAAACATTTGTATTGTATCGTTGAAAACGATTTGAATCCTCTGATAACTGAATCCGACCTAAGTGAATTACACCTTGAATATTGTGTTTCTTAAAAATACTTTCAAAGCCACGCTTTGAGAAATCTAATCGGTAGTGTACTAAATTAGCAGAACTAGACGTTTGTTCTCGAAAATCAACGGCGATGATTTTGTACTTACTCTTTAATGAGTTAATTACATGGTGAGCTAGTTGGCCACCAGCACCTGTTACCAAAATTTCTGGTCGTGGTGTTTCTGTTTTTTTTGCCATTAGAATATTTTCTCTCTACTATCTAATCCATCTGCAATTAGAGCCCGAATTTTGTCTTTTACGATTTCTACATTCTCAATTACTTTTGACTCATCATCAGTATCACCTTCAAAATAAAGAGGTTCACCAAATCTAATGGTCATTTGTGCTGGAAGAGGAAAAAGAACGCCTAGTGGGAAGTAAGGAATGCCTAAGAGTTTTGCAAGAGCTTTAAAGTTTCCTAATGAAGGCATTGTTTCTTCACTGCCAACAACTCCAACAGGAATAATTGGTGATTTAGTTTTCATCGCTAGATGCATAAAACCACTTCCAAATCGTTGTAACTGATATCGTTTATCCCAAGCTTTTCCAGAACCACCAACACCTTCAGGAAAAACAATAACAGCTTCATCCCTTTCTAACATTTTAATGCAGTTAACAGGATCTCCAACAACACCTCCAAAGTTTGTCAGAAGATTTCCTATCCAAGGAATCGTTGGAAAAAAGCGTTCAATCATTACACGAGGAATCCGAGGGGATAGATCATTTGTGATCATAGAATTCCCAATCATCACTCCATCCAAAGGGAGTTGTCCTGCATGATTTGAAATAATTAAAGCTCGACCCTCTTTTGGAATATTTTCTAAGCCAATGTTTTTTACTCGAAAATATTTATTCCCTAAGAAGCTAAGCAAAGGCATCACTTGCTCTAACATCTCTTGGCTGTATCCCCAAGGATCGTAACCTAATGAACCCGCAACCTTAGGTAAATCCTGTAAAGAGTGTTTTACCTCTTTAACAGAACTGCTAAAAAATTTTTTAAATACACCCATTTTAGAATTTGTTTTGAATGAGATGAAAATAAAATAAATAAAAGAATTTCAGATTGGAAATAACAGAACTTGAAATCAGTTACAATAAGATTATCTCTATTTTAAAACACAGTGTTGTTTCTACATTTTATATTTTTTAAAATTGAACAGTAATAAATCTATGTCGTAATGCTCGAATTCTCCTTTACTTTCGGTGTTTCCATTTTATATTTTTTTTAAATCGAACATTAATCGTTATATGTCGTAATGCTCGAATCCTTTTTATGTAACTGGCAATTAAATGTTCTCCTACATTCAGATTGACTTCAATCAGGGAACCCCAAAAAGAGATACTTTGCTTTTCAGTTTGTATTAAACCTACCTTATGATGACGGTACATTTTTTTTCCTAATAACAAAATTTCTAATCCATGATGATAGTATTCATCACTATCCAATATATTTAATGGTGTCCAAGGAGGAAGCAATGTAACCATATCTTTACGATTTACAACTCTAACCAAAGGTAAATAAGAGAGCTTTTTTCCACCTTTTTCACTTGTTACCTTAGGTTGTCCAAATGTAATAATCCTACGAATGTGATATTGGTCTTCAAAAAGATAAGCACCTAAAATAACAGCAACAGCTCCTCCTAAAGAGTGTCCAACAATTACTGTTTTGTAATCTCTTCTCAGTGCTTTTGTACGATGAATTAAATCTCGGTAAACTTCCCGACTAGCTTTTTGAAAGCCAGCATGTAGTCTAATCTTTAATTTTCGATCATCATTTGATGAAGATTTAGCATCAAGCATAACATTTTCAAGGGTGGATGTACCTCGAATGGAAATAACTTGTACTTTTAATTTATGATTTTTAGCTACAAAATAGAGGACTTCGGAGTTGGGAACTTCTCGGATGATAAGGTTGGTATAATCTCTTGTTACAGCTCGAATTTTTTTCTTACCTAAATAGGATGCTGAAGCTAACTTTGCATAGTGATGTAATTTTTTAAAACTAACCTGTGTTCTATTGTCTTTTTTAATTGGAATTGGGTCTTTTTTAAAGAGGGAACAACTCGTGAGGAAAAAGGCCAAAAGTAAGAAAAATATAAGGTTTTTTTTCATAGTTTATTGTTTTTCTGTGTGATTATTTACAAATAAAAATTGCTCTGGAGGCCTATTTAATCTGTTGGTTTCTTTTATCAATTATGTTAGAAGCTAGCCATATCTTTTTTGTTTTTGCAAAAGCAAGTTTTTCTAATATAAAAAGTGGATTGTTTATTGGAGCCTGAATGAAATCCTTGGAAACAAATACTGTAGTTATTGGTGGTGGCCCTGGTGGTTACCCTGCCGCAATTCGTTTAGGGCAATTAGGAATAGACACCATTCTTGTTGAAAAAAATAAGGTTGGTGGAACATGTTTAAACGTGGGTTGTATTCCATCTAAAGCACTACTTAATGCGTCTTCATCTTACGCAGAAATGGAGAAAGGAACCAATAATATGGGGATTACTTCTCAAGGTGCTGAAATTGATTGGTCAAAAACAATTGCTTGGAAAGATCAACTTGTAGGAAAGTTCGTTGGTGGAGTTAAAGGACTTTTAAGTGCAAATAATGTTCAGTTAGTGAATGGTTTTGGAAAACTTCTTAGTCCTACTCAAGTTCAAGTTGAAAATGAGGGTGAAGAAGCAACCATTATTAACTGTAAAAATATTATTATTTCAACTGGTTCTGTTGTTGTAAATCTTCCACCTTTTCCTGTAGATAATAAGCAAATCTTAGATTCTACAGGATTATTATCGTTAACAGAGATTCCAAAATCATTAATCATTCTTGGTGGTGGTGTGATTGGAATGGAGATGGGAACGGTTTATACGAACCTTGGAACTAAAGTTACAATTGTAGAAATGCTAGAGCGGATTCTTTTAAATGGAGAAGAAGAGGCAGCCAATTTAGTTCAACGTG
>JBNMNM010000293.1:0-4388 GCA_051275585.1 bacterium
ACTCCTGTATTTTCTGTATTTATTGCTCATGATATTCAAAAAGGACGAGCTGAATTGAATTTTTCAAAGTGGAATCAATTCTCACTGAGTATGAAGCAGAACGCAGTTAAGAAGTTATTAGAAAAGATTCAAAAAGGAAAAATGCCTCTTTCGATTTACACTAAAATGTATGTAAATGCGAAAATTACAGATAAAGAATTAGCACTTTTAAAAAAACAGGCGAAACTTAGATGGGATGTGATGTTGGAAGAAGAAAAGAAGCCAGTAATACAAAAGTTGAAAGAGAAACCAGTAACACATAAATAGATTTAAGCATTACTGATTAATTTAGAATTTAGCAGCAACTTCCACCACTAATACTTTCTGTTGTATTCGCAACATTTTCTGATGGAGATGCACAATCTTGAAATAGTCCAAGGTGAGTGCTCATATCACCAAAATACTCAAAATGGTCAGAAAATCGGGATTTTTTCAACATCAGATAAGTGTTACTGCAAATTAAAACAGATCGCCCTTTCTCGAAGTGATGATGGTCATCTAAATCAAATGCGGTTGGATGGTCTGGAATGCTTCCCTTATAGATTACAGCTTGTCCATAATCTTCACAGGCATCTTCAAGTGTAGGGATTTTAAATAGACGGTATGTAATTGATTCAAATTGAATATTACCAACCAGAGCTTCAATCTCTTCGTTTTGTACGGTAATTGGTGAAGATTCAACCTTACGAACATCATTAAAATCTGCTTTTTGAGCAATTCGACGAAAATCATTATAGTAGAGAGCACCACTTAAGCACTCACCATAAAGAATTTCATTGTTAACTAAGTCTTCTTGAATTCGACGATCTGAATAAACATCACTAAAATAAAATTCACCACCTGTTTTTAAAACTCGGTAAACTTCACGTAAAACTGCATCTTTATCAGGAGATAAATTGATCACACAGTTTGAAACTACAATATCAAAATAGTTATCCTCTAAGCCTAATTCATCAAGCTTTTCGATATAACCTTTTTTAAAAGAAACATTTGGTTTTTTATAACCATAAAGCTCTGTGTGATAATCAACATATTGATTTGCAACTGCAAGTTGCTCATCAGTCATATCAATTCCAACGACTTCTCCTGTTTCTCCTACTAATTTTGAAAGAATAAAGGCATCTCGGCCAGAACCAGAACCTAAATCTAGAATTTTCATTCCTTCAAGAAGAGATGGTGCAATTAAGCCACAGCCATAATATCGGTTGTTTACTTCTTCATGAATATCAGAAATCAAAGAACGAAGTTTTTTAGGAATGCCATCAAGGGTACAACATGCATTCGTTTTTAAATCGTTTGTATTTTGTAGAGTCTTTCCATAGTACTCTTGAACTTCTTCTCTTTTTTCTGTAGCTGTTGCTGACATTGGCACATATCTCCTTAAAAATTATGAATTTGCAGTGAGCAACTCCTCAATTTCTTGTCCTGAAATTCCTAAGAAATAAAGAATTGCATCAAGATTTGGTCGATTCAATGTTGCTTTAGTTTGTTCTTGAACAATTTTTTTCGCATTAAATGAAATTCCTAAGCCAGCTTTACCGAGCATGAGTAAATCATTGGCTCCATCACCCACAGCAATGATTTGTTCAGGAACTAAATCTTCTTTTTCTGCGATTTCAGTGAGTAAATCAGCTTTTGCTTGAGCATCAATTACACGGCCAACTAAGTTTCCTGTAAGTTTTCCATCTTGAATTTCTAGAGTGTTGGCGTAGCCATAATCAAGATTAAATTTTTCTTTGAACTCTTTAATAAAAAATGTAAATCCACCACTAAGAATTCCGATTTTATATCCTAATCGTTGAAGAACCTGAATCAGTTTCTCTAATCCTTTTGTGAATGGAATTCGTTTTGCGATTTCTTCTAATGCTGAAACAGGAACTCCCTTTAAAAGCTTTACACGTTGAAAAAGAGATTCTCGAAAATCAATTTCACCATTCATTGCTTGTGAAGTAATTGTTGCAATCTCTTTTTCAACTCCTGCGGCTTTTCCTATCTCGTCAATAACTTCACATTGAATAAAAGTCATATCAGCATCAAAAACAATCAAGCGTTTTGCTCGACGGAAATAGGATACCGATTGTAAGGCAAAATCAATTGAATATTCAGATTGAAAATCTAATAGTTGCAGTAGAAGCTTTTCTTGATTAATTGCCTCTTCATGATTGATTGAAAATTCAATAGCATTTGTATCAACATGATCAAGTTGACAAATATGTTCAACTTGAATTTCATCATGATTCAATAGTTGATCAAGTTTTGACAAAGCCTGAAAATCAATAGTTTCCCCAATTAGTGTAAGAATGAGCTGATTTCTTACAGGAAAAACATTTTCGATACTTGATTCTTCAATTTTGATTGTTGCTTTAAATTTTTTTGCAACAATTTGTAACTTGTCATCTAATGTTTTTTGCTCTTCTTCAGAACTTAATTTAACTACAGCAGAAAAACAAAGCAGACCATGAAATGTAGTTTGATCAATTTCATCAAAATCAATTCCCATTTCGTGAATGCACTGAGAAACCGCAGACAAAAGATGACATTGATTACTACTTACAACATGAACTAAAAAACGGTTATTTGTTGTCATTGCAAATTAAAATCGAAGAAAAGTTAAGAATAATATTGAGTAAGTCCTTGAATAATTCCATCTAGATTTTGAGGTACTGCGGTAAACTGTGGATGATAGTTTAATGAGTTTAATGTTTCTGTTGTGCTTTTTCCAATTGATGCAATTTTTGGAAGCAAAAAAGTATTTTTCTTTTCTCCTAAAAGAGTAAAAAAGTTTTTTGCTGTAGAAGAACTAGTAAAAATGACCCAATCAATTATTTGTTGTTCTAAAGTTTGTTCCAACAATGTTGCATTTTCAAATGGAATTATATTTTGATAAACTGGAGTCAGAGTAACTTTGATTCCAGCATTTTGTAAGCCATTCAATAAATCTGGATTTGCTTCTAAAGCTCTTGGAAACCATATTTTTTGATCTTGAACTCCATAATCTAGCAAAGCTTTAAGTAGATCTTTTCCTTGAAAAGTCTTTGGAACAACCTCAACTTGAAAACCACAATCTTCAGCGACTTTCTTTGTTTGCCTTCCAACAACAGCAACTTTTAAATGTGATAGTGTACTTTGAGGAATTTGAAGTATTTTAAGGCGATCAAGTAGTTTTAAAATGGTATTGGAACTTGTAAATAGAACCCAATCAAATTTTTGAATATTTTGAATAACTTGATCAAAGGCTGTCCAATTTGGTGGTTCGGTAATCGAGATTGTAGGAATCCGAATGATAGATCCACCAAAATCTTGGATTTTGGTTTGAAGATGGTCAGACTGAGTAACTGACCGTGTAATGAGGAATTGTTTATCTTGAAAAATCATTTTTGGATTAATAATTTTCAATGTACCTCAATCCCAACTGCTTGAAGAATTTCACGACCACCTTGTTTTAAAATTTCTTCTCCTAACGAAACTCCAATCTCAGTAGCTTGATCAACTGATCCTTCTTTTTTGATTTTGATGAATTGTTTTCCATCAGGACTAGCAACAATTCCTGTAAGAGTAATTCGTTCATCTTTAATTGTTGCATATCCTGCAATAGGAACTTGGCAACCACCATTTAATCTAGTGAGCAAAGCCCTTTCAGCAGTAATTTGCAATGTTGTAATTCTATCCTTTAGTGGATTCAAATATTTAAGAATGTCTTTATCATCAATTCGAGATTCAATTCCAACAGCTCCTTGAGCAATTGCAGGAAGAGAAATTTCAACAGGAATCGTTTGAGTGATTCGATCTTCCATTTCCAACCGAACAAGTCCAGCCGCAGCAAGAATAATTGCATCAAACTGTCCTTCATCTAATTTTCGTAGTCGAGTATTTACGTTTCCTCGTAACGATTTAAATTCTAGATCAGGACGTTGTCTTTGAAGTTGTGCAATCCTTCGTAAAGAGCTTGTTCCAACTACAGCATTTTGAGGTAATTCTTCAAAACTTTTGTAAGTATTTGAAACAAATGCATCTTGATGTTCAGCACGTTTGGTAATTACTGAAATTTCTAAACCTTCAGGCAGTTCAGTAGGAACATCCTTCATAGAATGAACTGCAATATCTGCGGAACCTTCTAGAATTGCATTCTCTAGTTCTTTCACAAATAATCCTTTTCCACCTATTTTGGATAATGGTGTATCAAGAATTATGTCACCTTTCGTTTTCATTTGTAAAAGTTCAATTTGAACTTCTGGAAAGTGAGACTGGATTTGATCTTTTACCCAATACGCTTGCCATAAAGCAAGAGCACTAGATCGAGTTGCAATTCTTAAAGTTTTGCTCATTTTATTTTAATTACATTGGTTGGA
>JBNMNM010000294.1:0-4375 GCA_051275585.1 bacterium
TCGTGCAGATAGCAACGAAGCGTCAAAAAAGATAATGGCAAAGCAGTCTTTGACTGTCTAACTGTTAGAAGCTCGCTCCTTTAGGGGCGAGTAGTTCACAAATACAAGCCTTGCAAAAAAATCAGCATTAATTACTTTTTCATAAAATTTCTTTTAATTAAAGAGAATTTTTTACTAAAATCATCAAAAAAATTAAATTATTGAATTTAAAATCTATGAAAACAGTTCTTTTTCATGAATTAGGTGGAATTCAAAACCTTTCTTTAGAGAAGGTCAAAATTGAAAAACCTAAAGAAAAGCAGGTTCAAGTAAAAATTACATCAATTGGTTTAAACCGTGCGGATAGTCTTTTCCGAGAAGGTCGTTATTTTTTTAAACCTATCTTTCCTAGCCGTGTTGGTTTCGAAGGTGCGGGAATTATTGAATCGATTGGTGATCAAGTTACAAAGTTTAAGGTTGGTGATCGTGTAGGACTCATTCCATTAAGTTATGATGTAAGTTCTCAGGGGTGCATTGCTGAGTATGGAATTTATTTGGAAGATCAATTAATTTCTACACCAAATAATATTTCGGATGAAATTGCAGGTGGTATTTGGATGCAATATCTCACGGCATGGGGTGGATTAGTAACTGATGGTTGTCTTAAAAAAGGAGAATGGGTGACGATTACTGCGGCATCAAGTTCTGTAGGGATTGCTGCTATTCAGATTGCAAAAATGTTAGGAGCAAATCCAATTGCAACAACAACAAGTCCAGAAAAAATCGAAATTTTAAAACAGCATGGAGTTGAGCATGTGATTAATATGAAAACAGATGATTATGCTTCAATTGTAAAAGAACTATCAGGAGGAAAGGGGACAAATTTAGTTTTTGATGCTGTTGCAGGCCCTAGCACTCAAGCCCTTGTTCGAGGTGCAGCCTATCAAAGTAAAATCATAATCCAAGGTTTGTTAGATCGTCGTCCAATGGATATTCATGCAGGTGTTTTGATGAAAAAACTACTGACAGTTAAAGGGTTTACGTTAGATATTGTTTTAAAAGATGCATCTGCTTTTCAGTTAGCAATAGAAGGAATCCAAAGAGGATTTGAAGAAGGCTTTTTAACTCCTGTTATTGCAAAAAAGTTTCAACTTTCAGAATATCAAGAAGCATTTCAATATTTAGAATCAAACCAACAGGTCGGAAAAATTATTATTAATCCATAAGAAAATAAAGGCTCTAAGGTGTTGAAAAAAAAATTGTTTGTTTAACTTTTCCTTGTATTTTGGGTTCAAAACATTTAAACATATCTGGATATTTTTATGAGGTAAAGCTTTCTTAATAAGAAATGGCTGAAATCAAATTCATGAGAATGAATTTACTGCACAACCTACCTGTTTAAATAAGTATACAGAAGAAACTGATTTGATCGTTCCCTTTTGCTAGATAGAGTAGAACAGGACAGAAGTTTACTATGTTTTATCTCAAAAAATTGCTGGTGAAATAATCACTTCAAAAAAAATCGACCATGGAGAGGTGTAATGACTAGAGAAATTAAAAAAGTAGTTTTACTTGGTGCTAATGGAACAATGGGGTACGGTAGTGGTGCTCTTTTCACTAGAGCTGGATGCCAAGTTGCTTTTCTTGCTCGAACAAAAGAAAAAGCACAAGCAGGTTTAGACTCTGCGATTTCACAAGTACGCTCTCCTTCTGTAGCTAGTAAAGTTACAGTCGGTTCTTATGATGAAGATTTAGAGAGAGAAGTAAAAGACGCTGATCTTATCTTTGAAGCTGTTGCAGAGGACTTTAAGATTAAAAACGAGATTTTTAATCGAGTTGATAAAGTTCGACAAGAAGGTTCAATCATCGCAACTGTTTCTTCAGGTCTTTCCATTACAAAACTTGCAGAAAATCAAAGTGAATCTTTCCGAAAAAACTTTTTAGGACTTCACTATTTCAACCCTGCAAACGTTATTGTTGGAACTGAGATTATTCCTAGTAAATACACTGATCCAAAGATTGTAGAATTTTTAATGGAATGGTGTGAGCGAACTCAAACAAGAGCAATGGTTAAAACTGCTGATACTCCTGCTTTCGCTGGAAATCGAGTTGGTTTTAAAGTTCTTAATGAAGTAGCTCAACTTGCTGAGGAACATGGTCCAGTTTTAATGGATTACTTAATCGGCCCATATACTGGTCGTGCGTTATCTCCTCTATCAACAATCGATTTAGTTGGTTTTGATGTTCATAAAGCAATTGTTGATAATGTAGTTGCTAATGTAACACCAGAACAAGATGAAGCTCTTGAGACTTATAAACTTCCTGCTTACATGCAAGCTCTTGTTGAAAAAGGAGTTCTTGGAAGAAAAACAAAAGGTGGATTCTTCAAACGTGTAAATCGAGTGCCTTACTACCTTGATATTAAATCAGGTGAGTACAAGCCAGTTGCAGATTATACATTACCAAAGCTTGATTTTATCGAAAAAATGAAAAAGCTTCAAAGAATTGCAAAATACAAAGATGCAATGAGCGTTTTTGTTAATGCAGAAGGCCCTGAAGCAGAAATTGCACAAAAAGTAATTGGTGGTTATATCAGCTACAGTTTCCATAGAGCTGGTGAAGTTACTGAAGATATTTCAGGAATTGATTTAATCATGGGTGCAGGATTTAACTGGGCTCCACCAAGTGTACTTGTTGACTTAATTGGTGTGAAACAAACTATTGCAATGCTTGAAAAAGTAGGCGTAGCTGTTCCTCAGATCTTAAAAGATGCTGATGAATCTACAACTTTCTTTAAACACCCATTCTTAAATGTTGGGAAATTTTTCGTTGCAAAATAGGCTTTGATAATCATTAGTTGATAGGAAAAATCATGACAAAAATATACGTATTAGGTGGCTACCAAACGGATTTTGCTCGAAATTGGTCAAAAGAAAATAAGCATCTAATGGCACTTTACCAAGAAAGTGTTGATGGTGCGATGGCTGCTGTAAACATTCCACCTGAAGATGTTGAAGTTGCTCACGTTGGAAACTTTGCTGCTGAACTTTATTGTATGCAAGGACATCTAGGTGCTTTCTTTGTAAATGTTCATCCAGCATTTCGAGGAATTCCAACGGGTCGACATGAAGCAGCTTGTGCTTCTGGAAGTATTGCTCTTCTTGCAGCAATGGCAGATATCCAAGCAGGAAACTATAACCTTGCTTGTGTACTTGGTGTTGAGCAAATGAAGACTGTAGATTCTGCAATTGGTGGTGACTACTTAGGAACTGCTGCTTGGTATGAAGAAGAAGCAAAAGGTATTCAATTCCCATTCCCTAAACTTTTTGGGAAATTAGGTGATGAGTACGATCGTCGATATGGTATCAAGCATGAGCATTTAGCTGAGATTTCAAACATTAATTACAATAATGCTAAAGTAAATCCAAATGCTCAGACTCGAACTTGGTACATGAATAAAGAACATGCATGTCTAGAAACTGATGATAATCAATCAGTAGGCGGAATGGTTCGGATTTCTGATTGTTCTCAAGTTACTGATGGAGCAGCAGCAGTATTCTTAGCTTCTGAAGAATATGCAACTAAATGGGCTAAAGAGAACGGAAAGTCTCTTGACGACGTTCCATATATCAAAGGATGGGGACACAAAACTTCTCCTCTTTTGATTGCTGACAAGTTCGAAGAAAGTAAAGATATGGATTACATTCTTCCACATATCCGAACTACAATTACTGACGCATACAAGCGAGCAGGAATTGAAGGACCAAGTGGAATTGATGGAATCGAAACTCATGATTGCTTTACTACTTCTGAGTACATGGCAATCGATCATTTTGGACTTACTGCTCCAGGTGAAAGTTGGAAAGCAATTGAAGAAGGCGTAATTACAATGGGTGGATCAACTCCAATTAATCCAAGTGGTGGACTTATTGGTGCTGGACATCCAGTTGGAGCAACAGGAGTTCGTCAAATCCTAGATTGCTACAAACAAGTAACTGACACTGCTGGTGCGTACCAAGTTAAAGGTGCAAAAAACTTTGCAATGTTAAACTTAGGTGGAAGTGGAACAACTAGTGTTTGTTTCATCTTAGGAAAATAGAAATCCTTAGAAATCTGCTAAGTTAGAAAGTAAAAAAGGCGACCTGATTATTAATTAGGTCGCCTTTTTTTTTGTATTCTAAATTGTATTTCTGTGCTTCAATAAATAACTTTTTACTATCAAAGATATATAATTATTTATTGAACTAAAAATACTTCTTATGTTGAATTCGTATTGGGGAAAAGCATCCTCTGAAATAAACCAACCTCTACAATATTTATCCATTTGGGAACACTCATTAAATGTATCTACAGTTGCTAAGGTTTGGTTAGAGAATAAACCCCTTATTTTAGATCA
>JBNMNM010000295.1:0-4372 GCA_051275585.1 bacterium
TCTTGCTTTTCGAGGAACAGGTGAGTGTTTCGGGGAAATGTCTTGTTTAAGAGATGAAAGGAATGCAAATGCAACGGTAAGAACAGCAGTTCGCTCCACTCTATTGAAGGTACATCGGAATCGTTTTTTGAATGTAGTAAATCAATCAAAGCAACTTTGGAAGAACTTATTTACTCAAAATGTTAATCGCTTCACAGAACTAAATCAAAGAGTTAGTGAGATCCTGCAACATACTCCGCAAGGTTTAGTAAAAATTGATCAAGATGGAAAAATTACAGAAGAATACTCTACACAATGTACAATTTTTTTTGAAAGAACATATTTAGCAGGACTTCTATTTCATGAAGTTATTTTTACGAATGACCTAAATAATAAAGAAGGTTGGATCAATGTATTTCCACTCTTATTTAATAATACAATGATGACGTTTGAAGCGTTAACAGGGCTTCTTCCAAATGAAACAACTTATATTAAAAATGATGATACTAAAATGACTTTTCGGCTAACATATTATCCATGTTATGCTGAAAACCAAATTGTTGCTGTTGATGTAGGTATTGAAAATATTACAGATCAAAAAGTTTTAGAAAAAAAGAAAACGGCACTAGAACAAGAAAAAGCTATTTTACGCAATGTTTATGACAAACCAAATCAATTTATTAATCTGTTAGAAAAGTCTTTTGAGTGCTATGTAGAGTTGGCTGAGTTTCAAAAAAACTTCACAGTTCCTGTGAATGTTGGACTTTTAGAACAAATGGCGTACTTGCAACGAAAAGTACATAATGTAAAGGCAACGAGCCTAGTATTTTTATTAGGAGAACTTCAAGATCTTTGTCATTTGATTGAATCTGATTTAGATGACTTAGGAAAAGAAATGTCTCCCATTTCCTATTATATAGGTATTTTTGAAAATCATCTTAATGGTTTTCAAGAGGAAGTTAAAAAGACAAAAAATTTATTAGAAACAATAGACCCTGATTTAAAAAAGCGGTTATTTGGAATTATTTTTTCTTCTCATGAATTTAATCTTTTAAAACAAAACCTGAATCAATCAAAAATAGAAGAAGCACTTTGTTTATTAAGTCAGGTTGAGTCTATTAAAATTAATAAATTGTTTTCAAATTGGCATGATGAATTAACTAGCTTATCTAAAAAATTAAATAAAAAATGTATTTTCATTTTAGAAGGTGATGAACCACAAATAACAAGAGAAGTTTTTAATCAACTTGATATTGTATTTACTCATTTTCTTCGAAATGCAATTGATCATGGAATTGAAGAAATTGAGGAAAGAGTAAGCAAAGGAAAATCAGAAGAAGGTTTAATTCATGTAAAAATATTCCAATTACCTGCAAAAATTAAAATTGAAATTCTAGATGATGGTAGTGGAGTTCAAGTAGATCAATTAATTGCAAATGCTCGCTCTTTAGCTTCTTTAAACCAAGAGATGATTGAGGAAGTAATTGCTTCCGATAACCCTGAAAGATTACTTCTTATTTCTGGAATTAGTGCAAAACAAACCATTTCTCAAATTTCAGGACGTGGTATTGGAATGCATGGAGTTTATGAGGTAATAAAGCAATTAGGAGGAGATATTGAGGTTTCTTCAAAAATAGGAGAAGAAACATTATTCCAAATTATTTTACCCTACCCTGTTATTCAAGTTTGATCTATTTGTTATGATTTGCTATTAGGCTGAGTTAAAGTTTTATTTTGAACGTTGAAAAATATTGAGAAGTAACCATCATTTTTAGTTATGTAACTTTACGATTAGGTTTTTAAAATGGCAATCGATCCAAATACCAGAATTTTGGTGGTTGATGATATACAGGGAATGCGTTCTCAACTTCGTACAATGCTCAATACTATGGGCTTTAAAGGTGTTTTTGAAGCTGAAAGTGGTCTTGCAGCTTTGACTATTTTAAAAAAAGAAGACATTGGTTTTGTTATTACTGATTGGCGAATGCCTGGAATGACTGGTATTGAGCTATTAAAAGAAATTAGAAAGGAAAATACAACACTTCCTGTTTTAATGATTACTGCTGAAGCTCATCAGAATAATGTATTAGAAGCAATTAAGGCTGGAGTGAATAATTATATTATAAAGCCTTTTGATGGTGTTACTCTTCAGAAAAAAATGCGAGAGATTTTTGGCAAATAAAGAATGTAATTGAGGTTGAGGTAATCAAGATTTTTATGAAATCTCAGCCTATTTTGTAGAAAAAAGACTTTTTTCTACAAACTTGGCCTTGTATAGTAAACGCTTCTCAAATCATTATAGAAGTGATGTCCAATGCTTTTTCTAGCTTCTAAGTTTAATCGAAAGTTTGTTCCTCTTAAATATAGTCTGACTATATCCATTCTTCTTATTTATATTCCAACGGTGCTAATTCTTTTTGGTGTTGATTATCATACATCGAAAAAAGAGTTTGAACAGCAATACCGAATTTTAGCAAATCAAGCAGAGCATAACATTCTTGATACAGTACGTTTTGTAAATATGAGTTATCAAGTAATTGAAAAATCTCTTAATGATCGTCTAGAACGGGGATTTATTCCTTTTTTAAAAGAATATAAAAAAGTAAAAGGAGATATTTCAAAAATTAACCTAGATTTATTAAAAACAAAGCTAGGAAAAGGGATTGATTTATATATCATCAATAAAAAAGGAATTGTTGAAAAAACTACCTATGAAATTGATCAAGGACTCGATTTTCGAAAATGGCCTTCCTTTTTTAAAAAGTTAACAAAAATTCGTTTGGGTAATCAATATGTAGGTGATTTTATTGTTACTGAAACCTTAACTGGTAAATTGAGAAAATTTGGATATCTACCTACTCCAGATCATCAATATATCTTAGAATTAGGGCTAGTCTTTGAAGAATTTAAGCCTCTGCTTGCAGAACTTGACATGGCAAAGGTTTCTAAAAAACTAAATGGATTTAATCCGTATTTAAAAAGTGTAACCATTTTTAATCATCATGGTTTAGTTTATGGAAAACCAAATGAAAAAGTAAAAATTCAAAAGAAGGCTCTGATTAAAAAGGTCTATAATACAAAAAAAGGCTTTTCTTTTCAAAATAAAGAGAACTTGACAGAAACAAGTTACCTTTTTTTAGACCTTGAAAAGGAGAGTAATGCAAGTGATATGAGTAGTATTATTGAGCTTATATACGACCGTAGTTCAGTAGAAAAAAAATTAGTAACAAAACAATATACTCTTGTGATTGTTGGAATTATTTCGATGATTGGAATTATTTTGGTTACATTTGTAATTTGTGCTTGGCTTACAAAGCCTATTAACCAAATTATTGATGATATTGACGTTATATCAAAAGGAAATTTTCATCATAAAATTCGAGCTAAATCGAATAATGAATTGAAAATTTTAAAGTATTGTATTCGAAAGATGGTAAATGGGATTAATGGACACATTGATCAAATTTCTTCGCTGAATAGTGCCTATAGTTTTTTTGTACCCAATGATTTTTTTCATTTATTAGAAAAAAATCACATTGTTGATCTAAAATTAGGGGATCAAGTTCAAAAAGAAATGACTATTCTATTTTCTGATATTCGCTCTTTTACTCAGCTCTCAGAAAATATGTCACCAAAAGAAAACTTTGATTTTATTAATAACTACCTTGGTTATATTGGAACTGCAATTCGAGAGAATGGAGGGTTTATTGATAAATATATTGGTGATTCCATTATGGCTCTTTTTATAAATCCAGATGAAGCAGTACAAGCAGCTATTTCTATCCAACAAAAACTTCAAGTGTTTAATCAAGAAAGAGAGGCTTTAGGTCAAAAAGGAATCAAAACAGGTGTTGGACTTCATAGTGGAACATTAATGTTAGGAATTATTGGTGAAAACCAAAGAATGGAGGCCACTGTTATTTCTGATGCTGTTAATCTTGCTTCAAGAATTGAAAATCTAACAAAAACTTATGATTTACCTGTTTTGATTAGTGAAGATACTTATAAATTATTGCAAAACCCAAAATTGTATTCATCTCGGATTATCGATTACACCAACATTCGAGGAAAAGAAAAACTAGTTCGATTGTATGAAATTTTTGATGGTGATGAACCTCATTTGTATCAAAAGAAAGATTTGATACAAAAACGTTTTGAGGAAGGAGTTAAGCTTTATGAGCAAGCACAATTTGAAAAAGCAAAAAATACATTTCAAAACTGTTTACTCCTTCATCCTTTAGATAAACCTACTCAGATTTATCTAAAGCGCTGTTCTCAAGAAAGTCTCCAGAATTGATCATATGTTTCAACACAAAGCTGATTGAGCTTTTTAATATCAGGATTTTTCTTTAATGTTGATGTTTTAACCATTTCTTTTAAATCAGCTCTTTCT
>JBNMNM010000296.1:0-4358 GCA_051275585.1 bacterium
TACCCGTTTTATTTATCAGAGAATAGCGGATAAAGCCTTCTTTCATAACATCAGGTATCTTATTTTTTGTGTCTTCCCTAACCTCAACTCTACTTATCTTATTACTGCAACAGATTCTGAAATGTTTTATGTATTCCCAATAAGGAATTTTGATAATTCAAACTGGTTAGGGACTATTTATTTTAATCAAGATGATTTGTATCAGTTAGTTCGGCCAAAAAACCAACAACTTCTTCCAAATTCAAAAATGAGAATTTATTTTTCGATTGACTTAAACCACTCAGCCAAAATTGTTTGTAAAAAGATAGATATCTCATCACATTGGGGAAGAAATGGATGGTTAAAATATTGGAAATAAATTCATCATTAAATTATAAATTTGGTTTAGTGCTAACTCCTTTTTACAATTCTTCAACTAACTTCTTATTTTCCTGTTTTCAACCTTTGAATACCAATCATCGAATCAAGATTGACTATTCTTGTAAAATCTAATATTTCCAGTAGCCTTAATTCTTAAGAAAATTCTTATATTTACCCTCCCTTGTTATCAACTTTCCCTTTCATTTCTGACTGATAGAAAACTTATGTTTAAAGCTGTTAGTAACAAAGTCAATTTTGCACAAAAAGAAGATGATGCTTTAAACCTTTGGGATCAAGAAAAAGTTTTTGAAAAATCCATCGAACAACGCCCAAAGGATCAAACTTTTTTCTTTTATGATGGACCTCCATTTGCGACAGGTCTTCCTCATTACGGTCATATTCTTGCGGGAACGATTAAGGATGTAGTTCCTCGTTACCAGACTATGAAAGGAAAGCGAGTAGAACGTCGATTTGGTTGGGATTGTCATGGTTTACCTGTTGAATTCGAAGTTGAAAAAGAACTCGGATTAAAAGGAAAAACTGATATTGAAGCAATGGGAATTCCTGAGTTTAACGAGAAATGTCGTAGCATTGTTCTTCGTTATACTAGTGAATGGGAAAAAACGGTGACTCGAATGGGTCGTTGGGTTGACTTCAAGAATGACTACAAAACGATGGACATCGACTTTATGGAGTCCATTTGGTGGGTATTTAAAAGGTTATGGGATAAAGGTCTCATTTACGAAAGTGGAAAGATTGTTCCTTATAGTGCTCGACTTGGAACTCCACTATCAAACTTTGAAGTAAACTTAGGTTATCGAGATGTTCAAGATCCATCGATCACGATTAAATTTAAGTCAAAAGAAGAAGAAAATACATATTTTCTTGCATGGACAACAACTCCTTGGACTCTTCCATCAAACTTAGCACTTACAGTTTCGCCTCAAGTTACTTACGTCAAAGTTGAATCTGAAGGTAGTTTTTACTATCTTGCAAAAGAATTAATTTTAGCAACTTTTGAGAAAGGAACTGAGTACAAAATTATCAGTGAATGTTTAGGTACTGAGCTTGAAGGAAAAACTTATGAGCCACTTCTTCCATACTTTGCACATTATGCAGAAGAAGGAGCTTATCAAGTTTGTTTAGGTGATTATGTAACAACTTCAGCAGGGACAGGAATTGTTCATACTGCACCAATGTTTGGAGAAGACGATTTTCAAACTGGGAAAAAATATAATCTCCCAAATCTTCTTCCAATGAACGACAAAGGTGAGTTCAATGATGAAGTAAGTGACTATGCTGGTGTCTTTTTTAAAGATGCTGATAAAGCAATTATCCGCCGATTAAAAGAAGAAGGAAAAATGTTCAAGCACACTACGATTGAACATAGTTATCCGTTTTGTTGGCGTTCTGATACTCCATTGATGTACCGAAGTATTCGGTCATGGTTTGTCAATGTTGAGAAAATCAAAGAAACGATGATTGAGAACAATCAAAAAATTAATTGGCAACCTGCTCATATCAAAGATGGGCGAATGGGAAAATGGTTAGAAGGTGCTCGTGATTGGGCTATCAGTCGTAACCGATATTGGGGAAATCCAATTCCTGTTTGGATCTGTGATAAATGTGGAAACCAACATTGTGTAGGAAGTCGAGAAGAATTAGAAACACTAACTGACACAAAAGTTGACGACTTACATCGACACTTCATTGATGACCTAACTTATGAGTGTAGTGAGTGTGATGATGGGAAAATGGAAAGAACCACTGAGGTTCTTGACTGTTGGTTTGAATCAGGTTCTATGCCTTATGGCCAGAAACATTATCCATTTGAAAATAAAGAAGAGCTTGAAGGTTCATTTCCTGCGAATTTCATCAGTGAAGGAATTGATCAAACTAGAGGTTGGTTTTATACATTAAGTGTTCTTAGTGCTGCTTTATTTGAAAAACCTGCATTCCAAAATTGTGTTGTAAGCGGAATGATCCTTGCTGAAGACGGCAAGAAGATGAGTAAAAGTAAAAAGAATTATCCTGATCCTATGGAGATGATTAATAAGTATGGAGCTGATGCAATTCGTCTTTATATGCTTAATTCAGGTGCAATTCGAGCAGAAGAATTAAAGTTCTCTGAAATAGGTCTACAAGAAACGTTAAGAAATACAATGATTCCTCTTTGGAATTCTCTTAGTTTCTTTACAACTTATGCAAGCATTGATGAGTGGTCATCAGTTGATGTTAGTCCTTTATCAGAATTAAAAAATCCTCTTGATCGTTGGATTTTATCTCGACTTCATCACTTAATTCTAGATGTAACCTCGGCAATGGATGAATACAGCCTTCAAAAAGCGGTTCAACCATTTGTTGGATTTATTGATACCTTAACAAATTGGTATATTCGTCGAAGTCGAAGACGGTTTTGGAAAGGTGAAGCAGGTGAAGATAAAAACCATGCTTACACAACTTTATACACAGTTCTATTTGAACTATCTAAAGTGATTGCTCCATTTGTTCCATTTTTAGCTGAAAATTGTTATCAAGCTCTTCGTCAAAATGATCATCCAATCAGTGTTCATCTTTGTGATTTTCCAGTTGCAGAGAGTAAGTTTATTGATAAAGAGCTAGAAGAAGAAATGGATATCATTCTTAGTGCTGTGAATATGGGTCGAGCGATTCGAGCTAAAAAACAGATCAAGATTCGTCAGCCACTTTCAACCATTACTTTAGTAACCAAAAATGCCGCAGTTCAAGGGGTTTTAGGTGAAATGGGTGAATTGATTAAGGATGAATTAAATATCAAAGCGGTAGAAATTACAGAGAATGAAGAAGAGTTAGTTTCACTTTCTGCAAAACCTAACCTTAAAATATTAGGTCCTAAATATGGTAAGAAGTTAGGAATTCTTCGACCACAAATTTTAGGTTTTACTTCAAGTCAAGTTTCAAGCATTCAAGCTGGTGGTTCAATCGACATTGATCTTGATGGAGAAACTCTTTCAGTTGGAATGAATGAAATTCTAATTCAACGAGAGCAAAAAGAAGGAGTTCTTGTAGAAACAGAAGGTGATTTAACTGTTGCCCTTGATATTAGCATGACCAAAGAGCTTCAAGCTGAAGGTTATGCTCGGGATTTCATCAATAAAATCCAATTAACAAGAAAAGAACGTGAGTTTGCAGTTACAGATCGAATTAATGTTCGTGTTGCAGCTCCAGAAGTTCTGAAAGAATCATTCACTGAATATGCAAACTACATTAAAGAGGAAACTCTTGCTGATGGTCTTTCTTTTTCAACAGAAAAAGAACATTTTGTAGATTGGGATATTAATGGTGTGAGTTGTTCAATTGAAGTAACAAAAGCTAGCTAGCTATAGTATTCGAAAAAGTCCTGAACTCTCAGGGCTTTTTCACTTCCACATCTACAAATTAAACTTTCTGCACTAACTCTTGAATCGTCTCTCTAACATACTGCACTCGTTCTGGTTTTAATTCAGGATCTTCCTCATATAATTGCAAATATTTGTAGTACGAATTTACTGCCTCAGAAAACTGACATCCCTCTTTATATGTTTCTGCTAATTGATAATAAACATCAACATGTTGTGAATGCAATTTTGTGAGTTCTAAAAAATCATGGATCGCATGATGATAATGTTGCAACTTCGCATGAGACAAACCACGTTGATAATAAGACTCTAATAACTTGCACTCACCAGCTTCAACAAGAGAGGTAAAATCTTGAATTGCAAGAGCATGCTTTCCTACCTGAAAAAATAACATTCCTCGCTCAAAAAGAGCTATTCTATCTGTTTCTGAAGGCATTTTTTGTTTATTAAAGTTCTATCATAAGAAATTATTGTGCATGGAGTGTAGTATTCTCTTGTGAACTACTCGCCCCTAAAGGAGCGAGCTTCTAGCAGTTAACAGGTAAAAGCCCATCACTTACTATCTTTTTTAACGCTTCTACACCACGTACTTTCAAAGCCTTGGCCTTGCGAGATTTACCA
>JBNMNM010000297.1:0-4349 GCA_051275585.1 bacterium
AAAGGATTATTTATCAAATTCGTAAACCATCAAACTCAAAACTTTAATTAATAATAAGCATGAGTAATACACCAAACGAACAAGAGATTATTGATCGAATTCCAGAAAACTGGGAAGCTTCTGTCAGAGAAAAATTAGATGCAATGATTGATATGGTTTCTCAAGGATTTACAAGAATGATTGCTGAAGACCTTAAAGTTGATCCAAATAATGCAAACAAATTCTGGGAAAAGCTAGGAAAGAAAACAGGAGTGACCGAAACACAAGCAAAGCTAAACTTTGCTCGTACTTGTTTAGAAAATGCAAAACTAGAAGTTTTTCGACAAAATTATGGTGATATTCTTCCAATAGATGAAGAAGGAAAAACGATGCTTAGTCCTGCAATTTTAGCAAAAATTTTTGGTGATACAGATGCAACAGTAAAGACTGCATTTGATAAAAATTCAGAACAATAAAAATAGACTTACATTATGCTGTTTTCTTTAATTTTTGGTCAGCAGCATCAACAATTTCTTGATCTAGTTCATCAATAGTTTTCTTCATTGCAGTCCAACACTCTTGCATTAAAGCACTTGAGTTGTTCATTTTAAGGTCTTTTGTACTGATTGGAGGAAGAAACTTAATTTTTACGTTAACACTTCGGAATTTATTTAGATTGATATGTTTTGCATAACTACTAGTACAAACAGGAACAACGGGAACTCCTGCATCAATTGCCATTCTAAAAGCTCCTTTTTTAAATGGTAATAGATTATTTCCTCGGTTCCTTGTTCCTTCAACAAATACCCAAATTGAAGTATTATCTTCTTTCATTGCTTTTCTTGAAACCCCCATAACAGTTTTTGTACTTCCTGCACTTTCTCGATCAATAAATAAATTTCCTGTTAGCCAATAAAGTTGGCCAAAAAAAGGTATATATCGAAGAGTTTTTTTACCAATACTAACTGCTCTTTTTGGAATAACATAACCACAAACAAAAAGGTCAAAGTTATCTTGATGATTAGAAACATATACACATGGGTCTGGTGTATTCATAAATTCTAATCCTTCTCTTTCAATCTTAATCCCTAAAATCTTCCTTCCTCCCCAAGAGTAAATTCTTGCAAAAATACGATTATTATCAGGGTGAAATGGTC
This sequence comes from bacterium, assembly GCA_051275585.1. Taxonomy (GTDB): domain Bacteria; phylum SAR324; class SAR324; order XYD2-FULL-50-16; family JBNMNM01; genus JBNMNM01. The sequence goes on from JBNMNM010000297.1 coordinate 1,137, forward strand.
GAAATAAGCACAATAAAGATCCTATCAATCCAACTAATAAAAAATAAAGTATAATCAAAGGAACTCGTACAATCATCAACATAACAAAAACTGCCAATATAAATTTTATTTATGAAAAACAGAGGTGTATTGAAAAAGTATTTTTTGATAATGAGAACCATATTAAAATTCTCATTATTTTTTAATTAAGCTCCTTTTTTTGCATTTTTTCTAGCAATAAAAAGAAAAACAAAACCTAACAATACAACGGGAATACTAAGAATCTGTCCCATGCTAATAGGATACATAAAGGCTGATTGAGGCACTTTAAAATATTCTATTAAAAATCGAAAGGTAAAAGTAAGAACTAAGAAAAGTCCAGCTAATAGTCCATCAGGTGTATTTTCTTTATTTTTATTATAAACAGCTCTTAAAAACCAAAAAAGGACAAAATAACCAAATGCTTCATATAACTGAACTGGATGCCTTGGTATAGGGTTATGCCGTTGAAAAATTATTGCCCAAGGAACTGTTGTTGATTTTCCTAGAATTTCCGAATTCATAAAATTTCCAATTCGGACAAAACAACCAACAATCGGAATAATCATTGCTACCCGATCAACAACCCATAAATAGCTTTTTTTAGAATAGAATTTTGTAAAAACATAAAGTCCAGCTAAAATCCCAAAACCACTACCATGACTAGCTAAACCACCTTCCCAAATATAAAGCATTTTAATGGGGTTACTTAGGTAGTAGTTAGGATCATAAAAAAGAGTATGTCCTAACCTAGCTCCAATTAAAGTTCCTATAACTGTTGCATAAAGCAAAGGATCTAATAATTCTTCTGATTGCTTTTCATCTCGAAAAACTTTCCTCATTAAAAAGTATGCAAGAGCAAAACCGCTTGCGAATAAAAGACCATACCAACGTGGTGCAAGTGGTCCAGCTTCAAATAAAATGGGATTTATATTCCATACAAAATAATTTTGCATACGCAACCTCAAAGATTTTCTAAAAAGAAGGGTTGTAAACACAACCCTTTTTTATTTCATCAACTAAATATTCTGAAAGAAATCATTTCCTTTATCATCAACAATAATAAATGCAGGAAAATCCTTCACTGTGATTTCATAAATTGCTTCCATTCCAAGTTCTTCATACTCAACAACTCGAATGTTAGTAATACAGTTCTTTCCAAGAACGGCTGCGGGGCCACCAATTGAACCTAAATAGAAACCACCATATTCATTACATGCATCAGTTACAATCTGACCTCGGTTTCCTTTTGCAAGCATCACCATTGAACCACCTTCTTTTTGGAAGATTGGCACATAAGAATCCATTCGTTGAGCTGTTGTAGGACCAAATGAGCCTGAAGCATGTCCTTCTGGAGTTTTTGCAGGCCCTGCATAATAAATAATATGATTTTTTAAATAATCTGGAAGACCTTGTCCTGAATCAAGTCGCTCTTTTAGTTTTGCATGAGCAATATCTCGTCCAACAATAATTTTACCACTTAACATCAAACGAGTTTTGATAGGATACTTCGTTAATTTTTCTCGAAGTGCTTTCATCCCTTCATCTAAATCAATATGAACAACTTCTGTTTTTGATGAGGTTTTTGAATTTACAGGAAGGAATTGAGCTGGATTTGTTTCTAGTTTCTCTAAGAAAACTCCATCTTTTGTAATTTTTGCTTTCACATTTCGATCAGCACTACAACTTACTCCCATCCCTACAGGACAAGATGCACCATGCCGAGGAAGACGAATCACACGTACATCATGACAAAAATATTTCCCACCAAACTGTGCTCCAATTCCTGTTTTTTGAGACATCTCAAGAACTTTAGCTTCCATCTCAATATCACGAAAAGCACGACCACCTTTGCTTCCTGTTGTAGGAAGATTGTCTAAATATCCTGTAGAAGCTAACTTCACCATTTTTAGGTTCATTTCAGCTGAGGTTCCACCAATCACAAAAGCAAGATGATATGGAGGACAAGCCGCAGTTCCTAATGTTTTTAGCTTCTCAAGTAAAAACTTCTCTAACGATTCAGGATTTAAAAGAGCTTTTGTTTGTTGATATAGATAAGTCTTGTTAGCAGAACCACCACCTTTAACCACAAAAAGAAATTTGTACTCATTTCCTTTTGTTGCATACAGATCAATTTGAGCAGGAAGATTATCTCCTGTATTTTTTTCTGTATACATATCCAAAGGTGCAACCTGAGAATATCTTAGGTTATCTTCTTGGTAAGTTTTAAAAATTCCTTCGCTTAATGCTTTTTCATCATTTGCACCTGTCCAAACATTTTGTCCTTTTTTTCCCATTACAATTGCCGTTCCTGTATCTTGGCAACTTGGGAATATTCCTTCTGCTGAAATAATCGCATTTTCTAGCAACGTTGTTGCAACATAAATGTCATTATCTGAAGCTTCAGGATCTTTGATGATTTTTTCTAATTTTTGAAGATGAGCACTTCGCAATAAATGAGATACATCAAAAATAGCTTTTTTTGATAACTCTGTTAGTGCTTTTGGATCAATTTTTAAAATTTCATTTCCTTCAAAATCAACTGTAGAAACATAATCTTTTGTTAGTAGTCGATATTCTGTCGTATCTTCACCAAATTGAAGTGGCTCTTCATATTCAAAACTTTGCATTTCTAAAACCAATTAAAATAAAAAATTCGATCAAAAAAATTAGTTAGCCCATGAATTTACAAATTTCATAGATGTAGTCAATTTCTATCCGTTTTTATTCATCTAAAATTTAAAACTAAATATCATCAAATTTCAAAAAAAATACCGATTTTCTCTTACTTAGAAAATAAAAATTCGACATTTTTTCAAAAACTTTCACAACACGACCTTTGGATGTGTTGTGAGCTACAGAATAAAACAGCCTCATTGATAAGTTATTCTTTCTTTTCAGGCTACCATATACAATATTCATACATTTATATATTAGTTTTAAATACAGTTGAAAATTCCCATAAAAATAAGTTGCTCATACAAAACATTACAACTTGTTACAATTTATTCATGATTTTTTAATATTAGCTTAGTAAAAGGATGGGTACTTTTAAATTATAACAACAGTTGATTTTTTAAAAATATCTCAGGATTCACTCTTAATCAGATTTTAAGTAATTTAGAGTCATCTTGAACTCTCCTCTCCCTGAAGGAAGAGGATTCTTGGGTTAAACTCAAGTAGTTAGCTTAGTTT
>JBNMNM010000298.1:0-4346 GCA_051275585.1 bacterium
GATGGATTGCATATCGCAACATTATTGTGTGCATTATTCTTAAGACATTTTCCTGCACTAGTTCGTGCTGGTCATATTTATGTTTCCATGCCTCCTTTATACCGTATTGATGCTGGTAAAGAAGTATTCTATGCCCTTGATGATGATGAAAAACAAGGTGTTCTTGACCGATTAGTCGTTGAAAAAAAACGGGCTAAAATTAATGTACAAAGGTTCAAGGGACTAGGAGAGATGAACCCTCTACAATTACGAGAAACAACCATGTCTCGGGATACAAGAAAATTAGTTCAATTAAGAATTGATACTGAGAATGACACCATTCAAGTTATGGATTTGTTACTCGCAAAAAAACGATCATCTGATCGTCGAACATGGTTAGAAAAAAAAGGAAATCTAGTTAGTGACGAATCCGATATCTAATTTTTTATATTAGGCAGTAAAAAATGAATGAAACAGTTGAAGTTCCTGAAGAGATTCCTGAAGAAATTGGAAAAGTTGAGAACAAGGAACAATCTCAGGAAGAAGTTGAAAATAGTAAGAACGAGGAACAACGTCTGGAAGAGGTTAAGGAAGCAGAACAACCTCCAGAAGAATTTAATATTTTAGAACAAGAATTACCAAAACTTTCTGATGCAATTGAAATTGCAGATGATGGTACAGAACACATGCCTTTGCATACATTTACAGAGAGAGCATATCTTGAATATTCAATGTATGTTATTTTAGATCGAGCATTGCCTCATATTGGTGATGGTCTAAAGCCTGTGCAAAGAAGAATTGTTTACGCAATGTCTGAGTTAGGTCTTAAAGCAACAGCAAAATATAAAAAATCAGCTAGAACTGTAGGGGATGTGTTAGGAAAATTTCATCCTCATGGAGATTCTGCATGTTACGAAGCAATGGTTTTAATGGCTCAACCATTTTCCTATCGTTATCCATTAATTGATGGGCAAGGAAATTGGGGGTCTCCAGATGATCCTAAATCATTTGCAGCAATGCGTTACACGGAGTCCCGACTGACTTCATATGCTGACAACCTTTTATCTGACATTGAGCAAGGTACTGTTGAATGGGTTCCTAATTTTGATGGATCTCTTCATGAGCCTTCTATTTTACCTGCAAGACTTCCTAACATCCTACTAAATGGATCAACAGGAATTGCAGTAGGAATGGCAACTGATATTCCTCCTCATAATATTAAAGAAGTTGCTTCTGCATGTAATTATTTATTAAAAAAACCAACTGCCTCTTTTGATGAAATCTTTGAAATTATTCAAGGTCCAGATTTTCCAACAATAGCAGAGATCATTACTCCAAAAGAAGACATCCGAAGGATGTACCAAAAAGGAATTGGATCATTAAAAATGCGTGCTCTTTATCACATGGAAGGAAGTGATATTGTGATTACAGCACTGCCTCACCAAGTTTCAGGTGCAAAGATTTTAGAACAAATTGCAGCTCAGATTCAAGGAAAAAAATTACCTATGGTCACAGACTTAAGAGATGAGTCTGATCATGAGCATCCTACTCGATTGGTGATTATTCCAAAATCTGCAAAATTTGATTCAGATATATTAATGAGTCATCTCTATGCAACAACAGATTTAGAAAAAAGTTATCGTATCAATATGAATATGGTGGGTTTAGATGGTCGCCCACAAGTTAAAAACCTACTTACCATTTTAACGGAATGGATCTCATTTCGGACAGAAAAAGTTACACAACGACTTCAATACCAACTCAATAAAATGCTCAAACGCCTTCATCTTTTGGAGGGCTTAATTACAGCTTATCAGCATTTAGATGAAATTATTGCGATCATTCGAGATGAAGATAAACCAAAACTAGTATTAATTGAAAAATTTACTCTTTCAGAAACACAAGCTGATTCTATTCTAGAGCTTAAATTACGACAATTAGCAAAACTAGAGGAAGTCAAACTTAAAAAAGAGCAAAGTAAACTTTTAATTGAAAAAGAAAAATCTGAAAAAATAATAGGATCATCTCTTTTATTGCGAAATTTAATTTCACGAGAAATTAATGCTGATTTAAAACTACATGAAAATGAGAGAAATTCTCCTATTGTAGAACGAAAGGATGCTCTTGCACTTACAGAAGCAGATCTTCTTCCAACAGAACCTATAACAGTCATTATTTCAGCTAAAGGCTGGGTTCGAGCGGCAAAAGGACATGATATCGATGCTAGTAAATTAAATTATAAATCAGGTGATAGTTTAAAGGCTTGTGCAAAAGGAAAAAGTAATCAACAAGCTCTATTTCTTGATACTACAGGAAGAAGTTATTCTTTATCTGCACACACCCTCCCATCAGCTCGGAGTCAAGGTGAGCCACTAACAGGAAGGTTTAATCTTCCTAAAGGGGCAAGTATTGAAGTTATCCTGATGAAAGAGATGGATCAATCTTTATTATTGGCTAGTAATCAAGGTTACGGGTTCATTGTTTCAGTTCAAGAATTACCGACAAAAAATAAAGCAGGAAAAGCAATTCTAACACTTCAAAAAGACGCAACAATACTAAATCCAGCTCAAATTAGTAATATTGAAAATGATTTAGTAATTGCAGTAAGTAATCAGGGAAGAATGCTTGTATTTCCATTACGAGATCTACCCGTTCTAACAAAAGGAAAGGGAAATAAGATTATTGATTTAGATGCTAAAGATGATTTCCTCAAAGTTCTTACCGTGCTTCCTGAAGATAAATCAATGACGCTACATGCTGGAAAACGTCATATGTCTTGGAGTTTCTTCGATCTAGATTCATTCTTAAGTGTACGAGGCCGAAAAGGACAAACTCTTCCAAGAGGTTTCCGAAATGTAGATTCAATCGAAATTCAAGACTAAAGAATAACTCATTACCTTAATACATTCAAAAACCTGTTGAATATTTATAAACTAAAATATTTTCTTTAACAGGTTTTGAGTTTATTTTAGTACCAAATACTATCATAACGCTGTATAAGAAGGCACTTTTTCTTCATCTTCCACACAACACCTGTGTATCAAAAAAACATTGCTCATTAAATGAGTTGATTTTTTGATAATGAAACTATTAGTTAAAAGCTTTGCCAAAATCATCCCCCCCTAAGAAAACAAAATCGCTTAAAAAGTAAGCATTTGATTGTATTGGATCTAAAAAAGATTTTAGGCTACAATATACAAAAACATATTGGGGAAGATATTCTTATTAATAGAGTAATTTTTAACAAAACTCTGACCAAACAACTCTCAACACAATATCATGATTAAAAAAATAATTTTTATTCTGCTGGCTCTCATTTTAGTTCATACAACAGCATCTGCAAAAGTAATCAAAGTTGGAGCTTATTATTTTGCTCCTTTTGTTGAAAAAGGAAAAGGACGAGAACTGAAAGGTTTGACCATAGATATCGTCAAAGCAATAAACTCTTTCCAGAAGAAATATCAATTTAAGATAGTTCTGACCTCTCCTAGAAAAAGATATCGAGATTTAAAAAACAAAAAAATTGACATGCTAATATTTGAAAGCATTTCTTGGGGTTGGAAAAAACAACATGTTCATGCTTCCAATGTTTTTTTAAAAGGCGGGGAAGTCTATGTTGCCCTAGCAAAAAAAGGAAGAAATCAAAACTTCTTTTCAAGCTTTCGTAAAAAGAAAATGGTAGGAATTCTTGGTTACCATTATGGTTTTGCAAACTTCAATTCTAATCCAAAATTCTTGAAGAAAACCTACAATATGTACTTAACCAACAGTAACAAGTCCAACATAAGAATGATCCTGAAAAACAAAGTTGATATTGCTGTAGTAACTAAATCTTACCTTGACAGATTTTTTTTTCAAAACCCTCAATTTAAAAAACGGCTACTAGTTTCTAAAAAACTGGATCAGGCATATCAACATACCATGCTAATTAAAAAAGGAATTCGTCCTGATGTTAAAGAAATCAACAAAATCCTCACAAAAATGAAACGTTCTGGAGAACTTGCAAAAATCTGGAAACAATATGGAATCACTCAATAAGTTCCCTTTGTTATCAAGGAAGGAATTTATTGAGTTACCAATCTAGGTACTGACATTGAGCAGGTATAAATTTTAAAAAAATATTTAATATATATCTGATTTTATTGTCTTTTTATATTTACGAGGGAATTAGTAAAAATATGTATCAACATCAATTCCATTTTTAATGTGATTAATTTTGTACTGATGAAACTAATAATCAGCATTAATTGTTACTTTTAAGAAAAAGGTACATATTTTTTTTCAATAATAGTTCTATTAAAAAACGTTTCACGTGAAACATTTATATAATAATTACAGTAAGTTAAGTTGATAGTTAGCTAGTAATA
>JBNMNM010000299.1:0-4317 GCA_051275585.1 bacterium
ACAGGGTTTTTTTTCTCATCACTCATAAAGAAGCCAAAGAAGAATTAAAAAACAAGCGAAGTAAAATGCTGAGGCATAGAAACTACAATTAAAGTGCTTCTATTAAAATTTGGACTTAGAGAAAAATAAGTGGAGTCAATAATAGTACATCTTATTTAAAAAGCTTTAGTGAAAAACGCTAGTCAAATCGGATTGCTTTTTCAAGTGGTTTCTACAGAAATTATATTTTTTGTATTAAAACCAACTTGAAAAATAAAGCCTGTCTCTTTAACTAAAAAGGAAGACTAACTGAGCAAAACCAACCATACAGCCTAAGATGGCTCCTACAATAATCAGCTTTAGTTCATCTTCTTGAAAGATAGGTCGTAGTAGATCTTGAAATTCTTCAGTTGGCAAAGATCGCATTTTATCCCGAATTTCATGCTCAATATCCATCGCTTCTTCAGTATAACTGAGAATATGAGTAACAGGACGAGACATGTTCTCAATCAAGCGATCACAAAGAACATGCTTTAACTCAATAAACTTTTGAGTTCCTATCATTACTTGAAGGAATGGTTTTGAAATTCCTGCCATTTCATCAATAGCTCGTTTCAAATGAAGCTGCAGAATTCCTTCTAATTTATCAGAAGCAGGACCTAGAATAATATGCTCTATAATATTCTGAGAGTTTAAAATCTTGGAGGCAACTAACTTTGCATACTCGGAAGCAACCTCATTTTGTCGTTTTAAGAACATTCCTTGAACTACAAATGGCCCTATTTTTTTAGGATGCATTGGTTCAAAAACTAGCTTTAAAGCTAACCAGTTTGTTGCATATCCAACAATCAAACCAGCCAAAGGAAGTAACCACCAAGGCTTATAAAATATCCAGATACTCATCTGAACTAATCCAAATAAGAATCCAAAGTAAATTCCTGAACGAGCAATAAACTTAAACTCTTCTTCTCCACATTGTAAGAAGATTTGATTCAATAGTTCTTTGTCTCGCAGTAATTCCTCAACCACCATCTTTTTGATATCAAATAGAGTGCTAATATTCATTCGAATATCAACCATCATATCATCAATAATCTGAGGGAATTCTGCCGCAGCTTTATTAAAAATATGATCTTTTACTCGCAATGGAATCGACTCCCATACTTTTGGTGAATCTTCTTCCATTACTTCACTAATAATTTGCCGTACCATTCGATCAACTGCGGGGCCCATTTCTGCGGCAACTCGTTTAGAGTCAATATGAGAAAAAACTTCTTCCACATTAATCAACTTTGACGTCATTAAATCAACAGCAGTTACGGCCATTTTTTCAGCTTTTGAAGGAATGATTCCTTGCCAACCTAAATAAATCTTCTTCCATCCAAAGAACTCTAAAGGATAGAACATCATCTTTAAAGCCAATACATTTGTTCCCCATCCAACAAGAGCACTACTTATGGGAATTGCAATGTAAAGCAATAAGTCAACAGTTAACCATGCAAACATAAAGAAATCAGGATTATTTGGTGAGATCTTTTAAACTTTCAATTAAAGAGAAGGCCGCTCTTGAAGATTTTTCAACAATTCTACCTGCCATTTTTCCTGGAGCTGGTAAAATTAATGGCGTTTTAAATGGCCCTTTGATTGAGAAGATTACAGTTGCAATTGCAACAGTTGCTTCTAATAATAAATCTAATTTTTTTTCTTTTTTAATTTTTCCAGAAAGTCTTAAATTTGGAGTCATATGTCCCTGAAGTTCTACTTTATCTAAAAGGTAGTCTCCTTCTCGATATTCAAAATTCAGAATCAAATGCTTAAAACCTTCAATATTCAATAGTTGTTTTCGAACTTCTTGAACCTCTTTCCAAGGCAAAAAAGAATCAATTAAATCACTATAATTTGAAATATCCCCATTTCGAATTTTTAAATTACAATTCATATAGTGATGTTTTGACTTTTCTTGTTGTCCATAAATCCAAGAACCTGTCCCTAAACCACTAATGATATGCTTGTTTTTAAAAACTTTAAAGAATGGAGTTACCTCAGAATTATTTAAGTCAACTCGAAACTCCCACTCTTTCTCAAAATTATTATGAAACGTTAATGATCCTGTTCCTTCATTAATATGAAAGTCAGGAACTGCAATCTCAATATGATGAGGGGAAATCTGAATTTTTCCTTGGAAATGAGAATATTGAATTAAATTTAGTTTTTTAGGTTTAATACTAAAATTTCCCTTTAGAATCAGATCCTTCCATAAACTTTGAAATGTATCTGCACGAGAAACAATGTTAAACCAAATTTTTAAACTTTCATCAATATCACTAATATCTTGATACTTCTTTAAGTATCGAGATAGTAAAGGCTGCTCAAATTTTAAACGACCTTTTAACTTATACTCTTTCTGATAACTTAAGGCTACAGACCCTGTAATTCCTTCCCGACTTGATTGAATAAATTCAAGAACAGCATCTTTACCTTGAAATTTCCTTGTTTTTAAATGGAAATCAGGAAAAGAAATCATGTCATAAATTAAAGATTTTGCTTTAATTTCTGCATTCCAAATTAGTTGATTAAAACTATTTTCTTTGCTTTTTTTCCGATTAATTAAAACATCAATATTAGCTTCAAAAGGGCCATTTAAATCAAAAAGATGTTCTGATTCTAAAAGCTTTCCTTCTTCTTCTATTTTGCTTTCTTCTTTGGAATCTAAATTAACGGTAATTGCAGTAAACGCTTGATCTTCAACTTCACGATTCCAGTCCGTTTTTAATCCAATATTAACAGGATGTTTTTGCCATTCTCCTATTCCATTTAGAATTCCAGTTTTTGTATCAAAGAAAAATGCTCCGTTACATTTTTCAATATGGAAATCACCCCAAGTTAAAGACTCTGCTTCAAAATTCCCTGCAAGTTGAAAAGCCAATTTCCAAGTTGGATTGACTTTAACTTGTTCAATTTCAACAATATCTTTTTTGTTCTTTTGAATGATTAATTTTTTAAAACGAATTTTCTTAACCCCAATTTCAGCACCCTCTACATAAATGTTGAGTCCTAAGCGGTTAAGTAAAATCTTATTGAGATAATTTAGGAGCATATTTTCTTAGATGAAAAACATTATTTAATATTTAGTAGCTCAATATCAAAAACAAGGGTTGCATGTGGAGGAATAATTCCACCAGCACCACGACTACCATACCCTAATTTAGATGGGATAAATACTTTCCATTTTGCTCCTTTTTTCATCAAAGGTAGAATTTCTTGCCATCCTTTAATGACTCGATTAAGAGCAAATGTTGCAGGTTTTTTTCTTTTATACGAACTATCAAAAACTTTTCCAGTGATTAAAGCACCTTTATAATGAACAGTTACTTTACTCTTTTTTTCTGGTTGTGCTCCAGTTCCAGCAGTAATGACTTTATATTGAATTCCATTAGCTAAACTAATAATGCCACTTCGACCTTTATTTGCAGCAAGAAACTCTTCACCTTCTTTTTGATTTTTTGATGCAACTTTCATACGAGTAGCTTTTCTTTTTTTCTGTTCTTCTTGTCTAGCAGACATCAAAGTTAATTGAATTTCTACTTGAGTCATTTCAAGTTTTTTTTCTTCTAATGCATCACGTAATCCTTTGTAGAACACTTCATTCGACAACTTGCCTTTCTGGTTGACTAGCCGTTTACCAAAGTAAACACCTAAACTGTAACTAAATTTATCTTTTTTTGTTTGTGGTTTTGTTCCAGCAAAAGCAGGGGCTACTAGCAGAGAAAAAAGTGCAAGACACAAGACTATCTTTTTCATAAAATACTCACAAAGAAATCAAAAACAAATGAGATTATATCACCTATTAGGTTTAGTATAGTTACTCGATATGGCTTGTTTAAAATCAGCTTGTCAACCACATCTTCTAAAATTTCACTTTCAGTTCTTTATCAAAAAACAATACAAACTAAAAGTTCTAAAACCAATAAAACTTGCTTTTTATAAACAAAGAAAAAAGGAAAACAAACAATTTAGTATTTTTATACCATCTGATTCTTATCAATAGTCGATTTAAAAGTAGCTATTTTCTTCTCAATAAATATTCAATTGTATTTTTTTAATAAAAAATTGAGGCTCAATTCTCTCCTTCCTCCTTGAAAAATTTATGGAAAAAGGTATACATTCTTTAACTAATGATTTTGATTGAACGAAATGCTTTCTGCAATCCCGCTTCTTTAGAGGCAGGTCGAGGAAAGCAGAGACCTTTAGTCCCATTTTTTAAATAAACCAAAAAACGACTTAAGTACCTTATATTACTAGTAATTTTCTAATTCGTGTGGTACGCTATTTCTTTAA
>JBNMNM010000300.1:0-4281 GCA_051275585.1 bacterium
TCTTGAAGACCATTTTTGTAGTACCATTCTTCTGTTTCAGCTTCGCTTGTTGTTTTATCTGTAAATAGAATTCTTAGATTTGGACAAAGAACTGCTTTTGCTCGAAGTAAGTGCTTTAAGCGAGATGTTGAAAATTTTGGAGCATCAAAGTATTGAGCGTTAGGCCAAAATCGAACAATAGTACCTGTATTTTTCTTCCCTACTTTTCCGATTTCTTCAAGCTCTTGAGTTTTTATTCCATGTTCAAAAGCAATGAAAAATTCTTTGCTATCTCTTTTTACTTTAATTTCAACACGATTTGAAAGAGCATTTACAACAGAGATTCCAACACCATGCAGACCACCAGAAAATTGATAATTTTTATCGGAGAATTTACCACCAGCATGCAATTTTGTTAAAATTAATTCAATTCCTGAAACACCTTCTTCAGGATGAATATCAACAGGCATACCACGCCCATTATCAGTTACTTCTAAAGATCCATCTTCATATAGAGTTACTGTGATTAGATTTGCATGTCCTGCAAGTGCTTCATCAACACTATTATCAATAACTTCTTGTGCAAGATGATTGGGTTTTGTTGTATCTGTATACATCCCTGGTCGCTTCTTTACAGGGTCTAACCCTTTAAGAATTTCGATCGATTTTGCAGTATAGTTATTTTGTGTCATTATTTTTGTCCAATTGTGAATTCAGCCCAACATCTTTATAATTGCTACAAGAGCAATTCTGAATTTATTGAAAATAGTCAATAAAGAATGCAACTAGCAGAGCAAGCTTTGTAGCTAAGAATATAACTTAATTTATGATATATAGTACTATAGAAACTTGATTTTTAAGCGGTGTTCTAGCAAATTATCATTAAAAACTATGGATTTAGTTGAGGGTGTTTTTCTGTAAGAAGTGGATGGAACGATAAGCTCTTATAATATGTCAAGTTTGTTGATGATCAATGGTAAATTTAAATGGAAAATGATTACGTGTTGAAGTATCTTAATATAAAGAAAATTATTTTTAAATAGGCTAAAAAACTAAAAATATAGATTGAAACTGTCTTTTATAGTAGTAGATACTGTGCTTTAAAAGGCTTCAGTATAATTTGTAATGAGTTTAACACTTATTTTTCGTCAAATATTTTAAAAAGTGTTTAAACTCAAAAAGTAAAATTAGCAAAAAGAATTTTTTTAAAAGGAAGTATGTCATTAAAAATAAAGATTGTATTGATTTTATTTACTATCATAATTTTCCAGCTTTTAATCGAAGTTGGAGTTCAACAATACATAATTCTTCCCAGTTATATTTCCTTAGAAAAAGAAGAAGTCATTAAGAATATGGATCGATCAGTAGAGGCAATTAAAAGAGAAATTTATCATTTAAATAATTTAACTCAAGATTGGGCAAGGTGGGATGATACTTATAAATATGTGATAGATTCAAATAAAGATTATATGGACTCTAATCTTATCAACGAAACCTATTTAGGAAATAATTTAAATTTTATTGGAATTTATAATTTAGAAGGAAAAACTGTTTGGAATAAATTTATTTCACTAAAGACAAAAAAAATAGAAGAAATTTATGAGTTTTCTCAATCTCAACTACCTAAAAAACATTATTTACTTGTTCATAAGGGTTTAAAAAGTGTGGTTGCTGGTATTATTCTAACCAGCAAAGGGGCAATGATGATTGCTACTAGACCTATTATTAAAAGTAATCATACTGGGCCTATCCGTGGAACTATTATGATGGGAAGGATTTTAACAAAAAAAATCCTTAAACAGTTATCAAAACAAACAAAAGTAAATTTAAAAATGTGGAGTATTTATGAAAAAAATATCCCTAAAAATGTTTTAATAGCTCTACAAAAACTGACATTAAAAAATCGGTTTTATATTCACGAAATCAATGATAATAAATTGGTTGTATATGCATCTCTTTATGATATTCAGAAAAACCCACTCCTAATTATTCAAGCTACATTTCAACGCAAAATTCGAGCAAAAGGAGTAATTACAACTCATTATGCTATTATTTCTATTTGTTTTGCTGGTGGGCTGATTTTATTATTGATAGGAGTATTAATTCATAGAGCATTTACCCGACCTATTTCGAATTTAATGTTACATATTAGTTTAATTCGAAAGTCACAAGATTTATCAAAACGAGTAGCAATTCATCGAAATGATGAGATTGGTTGGTTATCAAAAGAATTTGATCAAATGATTACCCAACTTCAAGAAAGTCGTGTTGAATTGGAAAATCGAGTTGCAGAAAGAACAGCGGCAATTGTAGCGGCAAATCAACATTTAGAAAGAGAGATTATTGAACGAAAAAAAATTGAATCATCTCTAAGAGAAAGCAGAGAACGCTATAGAACAATTATTGATAGTATTGAAGAAGGTTATTATGAGGTTGATTTAGAAGGAAACTTAACTTTCTATAATGATTCAATGTGTACGATTCTAGGCTCTTCAAAAGAGGAAATGGCTCAAATGAATATTCAGGACTTTGTTCTGATGCAAGAAGAGCTACGAGAAAGCACATTTAAAGACTTAATTAAAGCCTATATTTCAAAAGAAAAAGTTTCGAATATTGATTGGAAAATTCATAAAAAAGGTAATGAAATTTGTTATGTAGAAAATTCAATTTCCCCTATTTTTGGATTTGATCAAAAAATTATTGGATATCGAGGGATTTCAAGAGATATTACGGCAAGAAAACTAGCTGAAGATTTGAAAGAAGAAAAGATACTTGCAGAATCTGAAAATCGAACAAAAGGTCAGTTTTTAGCTAATATGAGCCATGAAATTCGAACTCCATTAAATGGAATTGTTGGAATGGCCGAGTTACTAGAGACAACGCAACCAAATGAACAACAACGTCGTTTTATTAATACATTAGTAAATGAATCAAATGCCTTATTAGTTTTAATTAACGATATTCTTGATTTTTCTAAATTAGAAGTAGGTAAGGTAGAGTTAGAAAAAATTAACTTTGATTTACGAGTTATGTTAGATGATTTAGCTGATAGTATGGCTCTTCGATCAGAGAAAAAAGGAATTGAATTTTTAACTTCAATTGATTTAGGGGTTGAGTCTAAGTTAATTGGAGATCCCGGAAGGTTACGACAAATCCTCGTAAATTTAGTAAATAATGCTTTAAAGTTTACCCATGAAGGAGAAATTTATACTAAAGTTGAAGTCATCCAAAACTATCAAGATAAAATCAAAATACGATTTTTAATTAAAGATACAGGAATTGGAATTGCTGAAGAAAACTTAGATTCAATCTTTGATACTTTTACTCAAGCAGATAGTTCAACTACACGAGAGTATGGAGGAACAGGTTTAGGAACTACCATTTGTAAACAATTAACGACATTGATGGGAGGAGAAATTGGAGTTGAGAGTAAGGTTAATGTAGGAAGTACTTTTTGGTTTGAATTACCTTTTCAAAAACAAAAAGAAGGTCTTATCTTGCAATCATTTCAAGATGTTACTCTGAATGAAGTTTCTGTTTTATTAGTTGATGATAACGAAACAAGTTGTTCCATCCTCAAAGGTGCATTAAAACCCTGGGGGTGTATTGTTACAAGCTGTTTTTCGGGGGAAGAAGCTTTACATTTATTGTCTACAGAGCTGGAAGATAAAAAGTTTCAACTGATTATTACAGATTATCAAATGCCCAAAATGAATGGTTTTGAGTTCGCTAAACAGGTTCGAAAAAATCAGAGGTTTGATCAAATCCCTATTATTGCTTTAACTAGTGTAGGAGCTATTGGAGATGCAAAAAAATGTCAAGACATTGGAATTGAAGGGTATTTAAGTAAGCCCATTAAATACCAAGAGCTACAGAGTGTAATGAAAGCTATTTTAGGCAGGAATCAAAACTCTTTAGTTAATAATGTTATTACCAAATATACTGTTGCAGATTCAGCACAAAAATCAGTTCGTATTTTAATTGTAGATGATTATCCTACAAATCAAATGGTGGCTAAAAAACACCTTGAAAATTATGGCTACCAAGTTGATGTTGGAAATAATGGAAAAGAAGGAGTAACTGCATTTGAAAAGGATTATTACCATCTAATTCTAATGGATGTGCAAATGCCTGTAATGGATGGTTATGAAGCAACTCAAAAAATTAGAGAAATTGAAAAGAGTAAACCAACATTTTTGGGGAATGACAAATCTAGTTTCAGTCGAATTCCTATTATAGCGATGACTGCTCATGCAATTGTAGGTTATCGACAAAAATGCATTGATGCTGGAATGAATGATT
>JBNMNM010000301.1:0-4279 GCA_051275585.1 bacterium
TGGGCAAAAGAAAGTTCAAAAGTAACTCATCCTGCTGTTGTTGGTGCATTTATTAAATTAGGCAATTGCATTGATTTACTAGACTCAATGGATCTTAAAAAAATTATAAGTACATATCAAATTTTAAAAGAAGAATACAAGGAGATTGGAGAACCTCTTCCTGAAAATAAAATTTATGTTGGTGATATTTCTTTTGTTAGAGAATTAGACTGTGAAGTTCTATTACGACATCAACAACTTAACAATGAAGCAATTGCTTTTGAATTAGGGTTGGATGATATAAATAACCAAAATAAATGTAAAATCCAACATCATCCAAGTTTCATTGATTCTATTCGAGGAATGTTTCCAGAAGGAAAAGAGCTTTATGATGGAGCTGGTTTTAGGGATAAAAATCACATTCAACTTTGTATTATTAATCCTAACTCAATAATTGGTTACTTTGATCCCAGACAAAAAGATGACAATTATAAAATTGCCTAAGTTTTCTAACAAAAAAGATAAATCATCAAAGTGTCTTTTCTAATTGTTGAATCCATTGTTTGATTTGTTCTTTTTTAGATAGTGTGGTTTATTATAATGCGACCAAAGCAATAGCTATAAGAACTCCTACCATTGTTAAACTTATTCCTCTTTTAAAATTTTTAGTTTTAGGCTTGTACATCCAGAAAGATGATATTGCTAGGAATGCCAATAATAATCCATAAAGTGTTGTAAACCAATATCGGACTCCTTTGTTTGTGGACTTATGTAAGGAATTAACTTTTTCAAGTAAGAAAGGAAGCTCTTTACTTTTATAAATAGCCTCTCCTGTCAATTTATTGTAAGTGCCGCTATATTTTCCATTTTTAAAAAATATTATACCTTTTTCAGTATTTACAGCTCTGATTTTTTTATTGTGTAAAGCTCTACCAAGTTCATGTGCTTTCAGGTTTTTTGAAATGATTCTTTTGAGAAATTGTTCTTGCTTTAAAAAATCTGTTTCACGATATATGAAGAGGATTCCGCTAATACTATAAATTAAAGTTAAACCAATGATCAAAAAGCCTATATCTCTATGCAAAGAACGCATATATGTGTGAATTGATTTTTTAGTACTCATTTTTTATACTCCATCTAATGATTGTTTTATGTTCAGTTTTAAAAATAAAATAATAAGTATCTTCAATGCTATGCAGAATATGAATCATCATAACAAAACTAAAAAGAAAGTCTTTAATCAAATGTGAAAAATTGTATCAACCTGTAAACAAAGGAATTAGACTTTTAATAACCTTCTAAGGAATCAACAAAATATAAGGTAAGATTTAAAACTTTAGACTCTTGTATTTTGATTACAAAGGGTGGGTAGTCTTAATTTTAATTCTATGTAATAGTTCCCTTCTCCAATCAACAATGATTTTAAAAATATTACTTCTGCTTTTTTTTGTTTATGGGAATTATTGATATTTGTAGAACTGCGGCATTGCAGTATTCTAAAGAGGTTTGTAAGCCTGATCTAGAATATGGGAATGTATTCCCAAAATATTTTGATTGGTCTGATCATATTGCTTCAGAGGATACAGGTTATTCTCATCACTTAAATAAAGCCGCAGAAGATATAGAAAAATTAGCAAAGATTTTCAAAGAACATTGTTTCCATACAAATTCATTTGAGGCTTGGAAAAATGATTGGCTAGAACAAACAATTGCGGCGGCTTGGATTCATGATGTTGGAATGATAAAAGACCGAAATAAGCATGATTTTTACAGTGCTCAGTTCCTGTTTACAAATGAATATGGATTTAATTTCAGCGAAATAAGTGAAGAAGATAGAATTAAAATTGGATTGCTTTGTATCAAACATAATCGAGGTTGGGGTGATACTTATAGCGGAATGAAAAAAATCCTTTCTGCAAGTGGCTTGAGCCTTAATTTAGTTGAAAGTTACTTTAATTTTTCTTATTCTCCATCTTCTTGGAAGCTAGATTTAGCTGGTAGATTAATTTCTACCTCAGACTGTTTGCGGTATAGAGGGAAGGACTTACAAAATGATTTGCAACAAACATTTTATCTATGGTGTGAATGTAACTTGTGCAAAACTGTTTATACAGAACCACGAGAATTTTGTTCGACTGCGAATTGTCAAAGTGGAAAACCTATTCAAAAAGTTGCAATTCCTCATAAAATTGAAGGAATAGAGTTTAACCCTCAAACTTATTCAAAAATTAAAATTTATCAGCCAACTTTATTTGGTAACGCTGAAAAAATTGAAGATCCAATTCAAAAGGCTTCTATCATAGCTATTCGAGAAGAAGACCAACTCTATACTAGAGGTGACATGTCACTTTCAGGTATAGAAATATTAGATTATAATAATTGGTTTCAAAATCTTAAAAGAATGGATATCAACTGTGAATTTTTTGATGATTATGATGAAGAGAAGTACAAAACAGTTATTCAAGTAACTTTGGATCATGAAAATTTTGATGCCGCAATATTTACGTTATCAAAATATATTACTGAATTTTTACACGATAATATTACTTTTGAAGAAGATTCTTTATGTACTGACTTTTTGAGTAACTCATGTATTTTGCAGATTAAAAATACGAGTGGAAAAACATTTACTCAATATTATCAAGAGTTCGATCAAAGTGTTTATAATGAGCAAGTCAAAGAGAGTATAACTACATTTGAAGATACTCTAAAAAATTGGCAATCATTAGATAATATTGTTCTTCCTGTTGAATTGAATGGCAAAATAGTAGAGGTTATTAAGTTATGAAATTAAAAAGAGATGATGCTACTATTTTTTTTAAAGTTTTCTTTGATTCAGATTTTTTAAACTTAACTTCTTTTTCTGAGTTTTGTAAAAAATTACAAAACTTCCCTCAAAATACAGAAAAGCTAGTGATAAAAGGCTTACGTTTAACAGGTGATTATTATTTCAGAAAAATTCAATTTTCAGATGCAAAAAATGTTTCTGAACTTGAAATTAATAAAATCACAAGAATTACACCAATTACAAATCAAACAGTATTTCCTTTCCTTATTAAGCATAATTGTATTGAAGTTCGAATTTCAGGAAAAGGAGATTTTTCGCAGTTAAAGAATAAAATAGATTTGGTGGATAATTGGTTAGATAATTTATTTAAAAAGAAAGAAGGAAAAAAAATAGAAATTCATCTTAAAGGAGCTTGGGGAAAGTTAGGAAAACAAATTATTGAAATTGCAATTCCTCGACTATTAGATGGAACTTATCATTATCAAACAATAGAAAAGAAACAACCTCGAAAAGGTGAATTATCTTTGCCTGTAAGTCATTATGAAAATTTACCTGATGATATTAAAGATTTAATTGATGTTGTGTGTAATTCATATTCTTTAAAACTTAGTAAAAAGGATAAAAAATTTATCTTAAAAGCAAGTAAAAAAATTCAACTGGGATTATCTCTTTATAGTGACGAAACTTATTGGTTTCAAAATACATTACAAGTTTTTGAGGAACAGAATCTATTTGAACCTTCTTTATCGACAGCATCATACCAATCACTGTCTCATTTAAAATAAAGGAAAGAAGCCTTGAAAAGTACTCGATTTGTAACCTTTTATTCTTATAAAGGTGGTGTAGGGAGAACTCTTGCGGTTGGAAATATAGCATGGAAGGCCGCACTAGAAGGAAAAAAAGTTGTAGTTATTGACTTTGATTTAGAGGCTTCAGGTATTCCCTCCCTGATACCATTTCGTGATGCAGTTGAAGAACATAAGAAAGATAAAGAGAAAAGAGGTGGAATTTTTGAGTTGATGCTTTATTTCCAAAAACATCAAATGACTCCCTCTATTCCTGATTTGTTTGCAACAAAACCTATTATTGATGACGACTTTGATGCAGGTGGGGAAATTTATATTATTCCAGCAGGAAAAGAAGATTCTAGATATAGAGATAAACTTCAAGGATTTAACTGGGAAAAATTTTATTCGGAAGAAGGAGGAAGAGAGTTTTTTCTTCGATTAAGAGACAATATTCAGTATCAATTTGATAACCCAGATTTAGTAATTATTGATTCAAGAACAGGACTAACTGATATTGGAGGCATTTGCACTGTACTGCTTCCTGATAAAGTTGTGATTCTTAGTGGTTTGAATGATCAGAATTTGAATGGTTGTAAGTCAATTATTGATTCCATTAATAGGCATTCTGAAATTAGAAAAAAAGAAAACTATTTAGAACCTATTGATGTAATTACAGTTGCAACGCATGTACCTTTTGACCAAGAAATGGATAAGTCTCGGGAAA
>JBNMNM010000302.1:0-4273 GCA_051275585.1 bacterium
GCAGGTACAGAAGTTATTTGGAGAGGTTTTTCCTTGTTAGGAGAGATTACTCAAATGTGGCTAATTATGAGTGATCCAGACTAACTATATGAAATACTTATTATAAATGTGTCCCAAGTACAGCACTTTAGTGGGGGGAGTTTTTCAAGGTTCCATTACTTTGGATATGAATATCACTAATCAGTATGTAGATCTTCTAGATAATGAAATTGATATCGCTCTTCGTATTGAACCATTGGAAGATTCGAAGTTTATGGCTCAATATCTGTGGAGTTCTGGATATTTATTATGTGCGAGTCCATCTTATTTCGAAGGAAAAAATAAGATAGAAAAGCCAGAAGACATCATTAAGCATCAGGGCTTGTTGATTTGTCAGCAAGCTAAATTTTGGGAATTCAGAAATTTGGAAAGTAGCGAAATCATTCGAGTCGAACCCAAAGCCAAGTTGATTTTAAATGACATCAACCTAGGTGCAAAAGCAACCATACAAGGACTTGGGTTAGCTCGTCTTCCAAAGTTTTATGCAGATACTATGATCAAAAAAGGAAAGTTGGTTTCATTACTAAATAACTATGAAATCATGCACAAAAGAGATATTTATGCCGTTTATCCCAGCAAAAAGTTTTTATCTAAAAAAACACAAGTTCTGCTTGATTTTATCAAGCAGAAATCCAAACGCTATTCTGAAGTTTTAGAAAAATAATTTGCTAATAAATTACAGCATAATTATAATGTAATTATGAAAAATATAGTATTTGAGTGGGATGATACTAAAGCCAATAAAAACCTTAAAAAACATCATGTATCATTCACTGAAGCACAATCGGTTTTTTTTGATGATAATGCTATTCAATTTTGGGATGAAAAAAGCTCACAAGATGAAGAACGTTTTTTAATGTTAGGTTTAAGCAATAAACTTCGCATTCTCCTTATTGTTCATTGTTACCGTGGGAGTGATTCAACAATTAGAATTATCTCAGCAAGGAAAGCAACAAAGAGTGAGAAGAGTGAATATTCTGAGGGAGTATGATGAAAAAAGAATATAATTTATCAAAATTGAAAAAACGGAAAAATCCATTTGCTAAGCAACTTAAAAAACAAGTTACGATCCGAATGGGAGTAGATATTATTGATTACTTTAAAACAATGGCTGAGGAGACAGGAGTGCCATATCAGAATTTAATCAATCTTTACCTTCGGGATTGTGTTACATCTGAGAGAAAACTGTCTTTCGATTAAAAAATAATCTATTGTTGCTGGCATTAATGGAGGATCTTCCAAACCTAATTTGGAAAGTAGTGTCAGTTGCCTGCACGATTCCTATACTGATGTTTTCGAGGCTAAAAACATCAATATAGACATAAAATGTGGGTATTTAAATGGTAATACTTTATATTTTCAATCTACTAGCTTAGTGCGACCCAAATTTCGCAAATTGTCTGAGTGCAATGACTTGTTAAATTTTTCGATTAGCAAATATATCTTGCTCTTTTTGACCAATTTTACGGGCAGCCTGTTAAATCAGGAAATATAAATGAGTGACTCATACCCAAGTATTTAAGGTCAGTTTTCATACTATGGAACTTGCTATGTGGGATGATTATTTTATGTATCATTGGTCGTATTAAATCATAGTAATCAATGGGCCAGATATTTTGACCACGTAAGGAGAAAACTCCTTCTTGAGACCTGATTCTTTTGTCAATATGTGGAGCAAGAATAAAAATTGGATGGTGTGTAGTTTTATTTTGGTTCTCACAAGGTCTAGTATAATGTGCCCATTCTTCATAATTAGTTGAGACATCAATGGGGGAATTAATGTCACAAAACTCTTGATTCATTTTTGCTGGGTTTACAACAAATACTGCTCCCCCACCATCAGTGAACTCATGCTCTGAAATGTCATTTTTAGAAATATCTTCAATATCAGTAGTTGAATCTATTTGCGAATTTAAAGCAAAATATAATGCAACCAATGCGTTTGTTGATCAGTCAAGTAGACGAGTTGGAACACCATAATGTTGCATCAAAAACAACCATTCAAAGTCATTTCGTGGCTCTCGGCTCACAAAATTAATTGCACGACGTTTAAATTCTTCAAGCATTCTTTCAGGATTTAAGCCTGTTGCAGAGTAGCCACTAGACATTGGGACGTAATCGCCTGTTAATTTATTTCCACGCCCATCATAGTGTGGCTCAGTATCTCTGAGCACCGAAGGTTCTAGTCTGTAGCTTGCCTTCGTATGGCCTCTAAACCATATTGCCTGCTTTTCAACTTTGCCAATATCAGAGATAATTTTCACATATTCAGGAATGCTTTCAGCAAAATAAATTTTGGGTTCTGACATAATTTTTTAAATTTAATAGAGTAATAGATGGAAATCTTCCATCCTATTTAAAATTATAGATGACTATTTTTTCCATCTATTTTGATATTAAAGCGAACAAAATAGGAAAAGAGTCCACTTATTAAAAAATTAGCTTAAAGTTTACACGTATTATGATATTAATGACTAAGTTAATGAAGATGCTAATGCTATTTAGCCTCAAAGCCATTGATACTTTTTCTAAATGAAAAAGGGGACAGGTTATTTTTTAATCCCCATTTAAGAGCTGTTTTAATTTGGAAACTTCTCTCGGATTTCTCGGATTGTTCCATCTTCAACTAGTTCGAAAAAGACTTTGATAATCTTTGGATCAAGGTGAGAAGGAGACATTCGTTTTAATTCTTCTAATACTTTATCTTCATCCCATGCTGGTTTGTAGACTCGCTTGTTTGATAAGGCATCGTAAACATCAGCAACTGCTACAATTCTGGCTGAAATTGGAATTTCTGCACCTTTTAATCCATCTGGATATCCTGTCCCATCATATTTTTCATGGTGATGGCGAGCAATTTGACGAGCTGTTTTGAAGAATGGTTTTTCCCCTAAAATTTTGGCTCCTGCTATAGGATGAGTTCGCATAACATCAATTTCAGCTTCTGTTAGTTTAGCAGGCTTGTTTAAAATATGATCTGGAATCGAAATTTTTCCAACATCATGCATCATACTGGAATATCCAATTTCTTCAATCATTCGCTCATCAAACCCTAGCTTTTTGGCAATGGCTTCGCAGTAAAAATGAACTCTTCTTACATGATTTGCGGTATCTTTATCTTTTGCATCACTGGCAAGAGCAAGCATGAAGATCGTATCAACATTTGCTTCTCGAATTTTTATGGTTCTTTCTAGAACTTTTTCTTCTAACTTTTGATTGAATAAGGTTAATTCACGATTCAAACGCTCTTGTTCCTTCATCATGCGTCGAGTTCGTAAGTGGGTTCCTACTCGTGCATTAAATTCTTCATTTGAGAATGGTTTTGTGATGTAATCATTTGCCCCTAAATTGAGTAACATTTTGATTTGATTGATATCATCAATTGTCGTCGATATGATAATGGGGATTTGATCAAAACGAGAATTTGCTCGAATTAACTCGACTAATTCTGTCCCCTCCATGTGAGGCATGTTGATATCACTGATAATGAGATCAATTTTTTCAGTTGTTGTTTGGAGAGTATCCCATGCGATTTGTCCGTCTTTACATGGAATCAACTTACAGTTCACTTGCGGAAGAAGATTTTCATAAACTTGCATGAAAATTTTAGAGTCTTCAGCAACAAGAACATTTTGTTGCTCCCCTTTGAAAGCATAGTTATGTAAAGTTTTACTTAGAATAAGGTCAATACGATCTTGTAGATACTTTGGTGGAATAGGCTTAATGAAATAATCAATCGCACCTGCCTCAAGAGCCTGTTGCTGTAAGGTTTCGTCTTGGAATGAAGAAATCACAATCACTGGAATGTGACTGCTCATTGGATTCTTTTTTAACTGACGACAAACATCAATTCCACTATTTTTAGGAAGGGTAACACTAAGTGTAATTAGATTTGGTTTCCATTCTTCAACAATCTTATTACATTGCTCAGCAGTATTTGCAATTTGAAACTCTGCTTTCATTGATATCAATGACTGCTGAATGATTTTGCACGTTGTTCGACTTTCGTCCGTGATTAAAATCTTGGGAACCATGAATTTGACGACTAAAATGAATTACAATTTATGAAACAAAAACTTATAGGGAGTGCTTGCAATAACATAAAGACTTTAGGTTACAGATTCAAGGTTCATTTTTTTGTTTCTAAAAAAAAGTGACTGAAATCTTTGCTTTCTTGCTGATGCAATCAACTTTTTGTTTCATTCATTTTTGGTTTTCAGTTAGGATCTGAATT
>JBNMNM010000303.1:0-4262 GCA_051275585.1 bacterium
CCAAGAACTGCTTTTTTTGTTATCTTATCTACATTTAATTTTTCCTCAATATTAAATTTTAGTTTATCTGCATTTGGAATTTTATTATTTATTTCAAAATTGAACATAGGACGTGTTGGATCTTCAAGACAATTAATCAGCTCACTCACATCAACATTTGTTATATCTAACATATCTTTTTCTCCATTACAGTAAGCATTATTTAATTTTTTATAAAATAATGCCCACTTTAAAAATTCACTTATTTTTTCTTTAAAATAGTAAAACTATTTCATTGCTTTTGGAGTAATCTTTTTACTTCCAAGAGGATGAAAAAACAAGATTTTAATTTAAGTAGTTATGTTGTGTATAAATAGCTCTATCATTTGACTCTTATTTTGAATTAGAGAAAGGTAAATTAATTAAAGCAATTGCTAATAAAAAAGGATTTTCTTAAATCAAAACTCATTCAAAAAAATAGTTTCTTGTGATCTTAAAATTAGAATTCTGATTGCAAGAACATAGGATTCATGCCAAGTCATGTGATTTACTAATAAAAATAACCACTGAAATAAAAATCCTACAGAGAACACTGCTATGACTGTGTCATTTCCGCCACCTCAATCAATTCCTTTATCCGATATTTTACCAACAGAGCCATTATTGCTAATGGGTGCGGGACCTGTACCAATTCCATACGCCGTCGCACGAGCCAATAGTGTCGTGATTAATCACCTCGGTGAAACTATGGATATGGTGATTCAACGGGTGAAAATGATGGCACGTTATGCCTTTCAAACCCAAAATGACAAAATTATAGGAATCTCAGGGCCGTCTTCTGCTGCAATGGAGATGGGAATCAGTAACTTACTTTGGAAAGGAAGAACTGCCCTCATCCTGAAAAATGGAACGTTTAGTGGTCGTTTTGGTGAGATGGCTGAAGGTGTTGGTGCTGATGTAACAATCTTAGAAGCCCCTATTGCTAAACCCATTACTCTTGAAATGGTTGAAGAAGCATTTCAAAAACAACACTATGATGTTGTAACAATTGCTCAAGGTGAAACTTCTTGTGGTGTTTACAATTTTCATCTTCCTGAAATCGCAAAGTTTGCAAAAAGCAAAGGCTCACTTGTTATTGTTGATGCGGTTTGTACTTTAACAACTATGCCTCTTTTTATGGATGCGTGGGGAATTGATGTTGCAATTACTGGTGGACAAAAAGGTCTTTCTTCTATTCCAGGTGTTTCTCTAATTGCTTTCTCTAGAGAGGCTTGGAATGTTGTTGAAAGCAGAGAATTACCACAAACTCATTGGTGTTTTGATGCACTCAGAGCACAACGATTCTGGGGACATCAACAGTATCATTATACAGCTCCTGTACCTGGGATTTTAGCAATTCATGAAGCTTTACGTTTGATTTGTGAAGAAACTTTAGAAAGCCGTTTTAAACGACATACCATTAGTTCAAAGGCTCTTCAAAGTGGAATTACTGCAATGGGACTAGAACTTTTTGTTGAAGAGAAACAACGATTAAATTCTGTTGTTGCAATTAAAATCCCTGAAGGTGTTGATGGAGAAAAAGCTCGAAAATTTATGCGAGATTATTATCTTGTAGAAATTTCAGGGGCATTTGGTCTTGATATTGTGCGAATTGGACAGATGGGTGAGCAATGTCGATCCCATAATTTATTCAAAGTTTTATTCGCTCTTGGAATGAGTTTTCAAGAACAAGGCATTAAATTAGATGTTAGTTCTGGAATGGCTGTAATGGAACAAGCTCTTGCAGATGATACAGAGCATTTTGTTCGTTGAAGAGATTCCCTAGAGAAGATTGCTGCTTCTCTAGAGTATGCATAAAAATTAAAGCTGAATTTGTAGCTTATTAAAAGCTCGTTCAGCTTTTTCTCTAGCCTGTTCGATTGTTTCTGATCGAGATAACACAACTCCCATTCGTCTTTTTCCACTAACTTCTGGTTTTCCAAAAAGACGAATCTGAGTATTCTCTTCTGCAAGAACCTCATGTAAATTTTGAAACTCTACTTGTTTTGATTCCCCTTCCACAACAACAGCATAAGATGCAGATGCACCAGTTTGTTGAATATTTGGAATTGGTAAGTTTAAAATTGCTCGTGCATGAAGTGCAAATTCAGATAAATCTTGCGAAATTAAAGTCACAAGTCCTGTATCGTGTGGTCTTGGAGAAACTTCGCTAAAATAAACAGTATTTCCTTTGATAAATAGCTCAACGCCAAAAACACCACTTCCGCCTAAAGCTGTAGTGACACTTTCAGAAATGTCTTTTGCAATTTTTAAGACTTCACTGTCCATAGGTTGTGGTTGCCATGATTCTCGATAATCACCATCTACTTGTCGATGACCAATAGGTTCACAAAAACTTGTTTTTCCTTGCGTTCGAATTGTAAGCAATGTGATTTCATAATCAAATTCAACAAAGCCTTCAATAATTACTTTTCCTTTTCCTGATCGACCACCATCTTGTGCATACTTCCAAGCGGCTTCAATATCAGCTTGTTTTTTGATGGTACTTTGTCCTTTCCCAGAAGAACTCATTATTGGTTTGATTACACAGGGAATTCCAACATCTTTCACAGCTTTCAAATACTCTTCTTTTGTTTCAGCAAAACGATAAGGAGAAGTATTCAAAGATAGTTCTTCTGCTGCAAGTTTACGAATCCCTTCTCGGTTCATAGTGAGTCGAGTCGCATTTGCTGTAGGAATAATGGTAAAACCTTCTTTTTCTAATTCAACTAAAGTATCAGTTGCGATTGCTTCTACTTCTGGAACAATCAAATCAGGTTTTTCTTTTTCAATTACATCTCGTAAAGCTTGACCATCTAGCATTGAGATACAATAAGAGCGATGTGCTACTTGCATAGCAGGTGCATTTTCATAGCAATCCACTGCAATGACTTCCACACCAAATCGTTGGAGTTCGATAGCAACTTCTTTTCCCAGCTCTCCAGAGCCACAAAGAAGAACTTTAGTTGCCGTTGGACTAAGAGGAGTTCCGATTGATGTCATAAAAATAGCCCCTAAACTAAAGGTTAAAACATTATTTATGTTGTTAAGAACCTAGAAGAAATCAAGAAATTTGTTTTGTATCAAGCAGAATCGAATTAAATGAAGTTTTTTGTATGGTTAGAAAAGCTTGTTTTTTCTCTAGTTAAACGATATTTACAATATCTAAGTTCCCAATAAAAAATAATAAACAATTGTTCATTTTTTTATTATGCGAAAAAAAGACGAAGCGAAAAGAGAAAAAATTATTGATGCTGTGGTCAAACTAATTTCGACTCGTGGATTGCATGACGCATCAATGTCAAAGATTGCAAAAGAGGCTAGTCTCTCTCCTGCAACCATTTATCTTTATTTTAAAAATAAAGAAGTTATGGTTAATAAAGTTTATTTAGAGAAAAAAAAGCAACTTGCAACTGCAATCTTTACAGGCTTAGAAGAAGGACAAGAAACTCGATCAGCATTAAGTTTGATTTGGAGAAATTGTTTTGATTATGTCTCTAAATATTCTCAAGATTTAAAATTTCTTGAACAATTTTGGAACTCTCCAATGCTCTGTCCAGAAACAGAGGAACAAGCAAAATCATTTTTCTTACCTCTATCTGAATTAGTGGAACAAGGAATAAAAAATAAAGCACTCAAAGAGCTACCACCAGAAATTTTTATGAGCTGTTTTTTCCAACCATTAATCCACCTCACTAAGCTTCATGTTTCTCAAAAATTTGAGTTAGACAATTCCTTATTAGAGCTAGCATTTATGGCTGTGTGGGATGCGGTAAGAAGAGGGTAAAACTTCTACGCTTGACAAAGTAATTTAAAAAATTACACCTTTAATGAATGAATATTCACTTTAAAACTCTATGTTGAAGTTTCCACTCACCTAGTAACTCTTCAACCTTATCAAATTGATTTGTGTGCTGAAAATGGATACAGTGATAGTAGTAATAATCTTCAGTACCAGGAGTCAGTTTTTCAAGTATTACAATTCGATCTTCAGCTAAAGCTAGTGATTCCATAGTTCCCTTTACTTTTCTATTTTAATACAAATTGGATGAGCATTAGAGTTCGTGTTTTAATTTCAATCAAATATTTATTAATGTAACTCATTCGTTTTACAAAATACTTGTTTTCTCTATTACTATAAGGGAACTCAAAAGAAATAACCTACCCGAACAGGTTCGATTCTAACATCCCATTTGGGTAAGCAACCTGACCTTTGTATTCTTTCTTTATCTGCTAGGACTTCT